>JAKFUY010000013.1 GCA_021732495.1 Legionellales bacterium
TATTGATTTTGAGAAGGATTAATTTAAACTGAAACAGGAATTAACCAATCATGGTTAATTTTTTAATCACAATCGTTAAATACTCATGAAGTAAAACAGATTTTACAGAAGAAACGATGCTCTATCTATTGGCCGCTTTTGCACCACCACTTTTAATAAAAATATTAGCCTCTCCTTTGCTTTCCATATGGTCTAATCTTAATGCGGGGGTATCTGCCTCGCTTTTATTAACAGTGGCATTTGGCTTAGGAAGTGGATTGAAATGGGTATTGGATAAGCTATTTAATGTATCTGAAACTACAAGTACTAACGACGATGGCTTTGTAGACTTAGAAGTAGATAGTCACTAAAAACTTAATCATTGTAATCACTCCTCATTAATGATCTGAAAACAAGACTTGCCTTGCTGATGATATTGATCAGCATAGGCATAACCCACTACCACTTGTAAACTATCATTGACATACACCAAAGGCACTTGATCTCTTAAAAAGGTAGGAACGCCCCATTGCTGAAAGAGTTTTTTTAATGGTCGATGATGTCCTTTGTATAATAAAGTTTCGCCTCCCTTGCGAAAACGGATATCTATTATATCTTGCATATCAATCGATAACCCAGAAGTGCTTGGATGCGCTTTAAGTATTCCTAGCTCTGTCATATCAAGTTGCTCTGGGAAGTTTTGCCATGTATAACCCTCTAAGAGTGGGCCGGCTGAAGATGTAGACAGATAAAGCTTATCTCTATAAAGTCTTAATCTTACATTGGACCAGGCAATCAACGGTTGACTGTCTAAACGTTGTCGGTTAATCATCTGTGTGATGATTTGTGCTAAAACCGAACGTGGCGGAATAGGAAGTCCGTGTTGTTTTATCCAAACTCTAATCACTGTATTGATTTGTACTTGGCTTAACCCATTAAGTGCATCCAATGACAATACATCGCAACTTTGAGCAAGATCTGGAACAAGCTGATACGCTTGTTTTTCTAGATCGGTTACAAGTTCTTGACAGGACTCGATGGTGTGCCATACCGATTGTCGGTAATGTGGCCAATGTTG
Source organism: Legionellales bacterium (assembly GCA_021732495.1). Classification (GTDB taxonomy): domain Bacteria; phylum Pseudomonadota; class Gammaproteobacteria; order Legionellales; family Legionellaceae; genus UBA2653. Next base: position 1,058 of record JAKFUY010000013.1, read on the forward strand.
GCCAATTGCTGGCAATAACTTTTGTCTTAAGTAGTTTCTAGAAAAATCCGTATTTTGATTGCTTTCATCTTCAATCCATTGCAACTGATGTTGTTTGGCATAGTCGGCAATCGCCGTGCGGGGTGTTTTCAATAAAGGCCTATAGATTGTAAGCCCCTTCCATTCTCGCGTCATCGGCATAGAAGCCAATCCCATAACCCCTGTGCCACGCAATACATTGAGAAAAAAGGTTTCTATCTCATCATCCAAATGATGGGCCAACACCAAGGCATCACCTGGTTTAACATGCTTTAAAAATGCATCATAGCGGGCCTCTCTCGCCCTTGCTTCAAGATTTGCCTTGCCTTTTAGATGTAATTTAATCGATTGGTAGGGAACATTACGCGTTTGACATTGTTCACCACAAAAAAGCTCCCATGCGTCAGCATGGGGGCTTAAACCGTGATGAATATGAATGGCTTGTAGACGATGAGTCAATGCGGGATGGCAGTACAATTGATGGAGTAATACCATTGAGTCCATGCCACCACTTAAGCCCATCCAAATCGTTGGGTGGGCTAAAAGCGCTTGCATCACAACGCCCCCATTGCCATCCATTTTTTATAACGTCGTTGTACTAAATCTTCCGTCGATAATGACTGTAAGCGTGACAATTGCGCATGCAGCAATTGCGTGATGGTAGAAGACATGACAGAAACATCGCGATGGGCGCCTCCTAAGGGCTCAGGGAGAACCTCATCGACCAAGCCATGGTCAAAAATCTTGCTGGCGGTCACACCCATCGCCTCTGCAGCTTCGGGTGCACGACTAGCATCTTTCCATAAGATAGAAGCACAACCCTCAGGAGAAATAACTGAATAAATGGAGTATTCAAACATCACCACATAATCACCAACCCCAATGGCCAATGCGCCACCAGACCCCGCTTCGCCGGTAACAATACAGATAATAGGCGTTTTTAAAACCGACATTTCATACAAATTCCTGGCAATCGCCTCGGATTGATTGCGTTCTTCTGCATCAATACCAGGGTATGCACCTGCTGTATCAATAAAAGTAATCACGGGCATATTAAACTTTTCTGCCATTTTCATTAATCTGAGCGCTTTACGATACTCTTCAGGACGAGCCATCCCAAAATTACGGTATATTTTTTCTGAGGTTTTTTTGCCTTTTTGATGCCCCAATACCATTACGGGTTGACCCTGAAATCGAGCCAGGCCACCAATAATTGCTGGCGCTGCGGAACAATGCCTGTCACCATGCAATTCTGTAAAGTCAGTAAACAACTGTTCAATGTAATCGGAAGTTTGAGGACGCATGGGATGTCTTGCCATTTGAGTCACTTGCCATGAATTCAAATTGGAAAAAGCAGCTATCATGACATCGATCGACTTTTCTTCTAGCTTGGCAATTTCCTCAGACAAATTGAGATCATGCCCATCACTAACCATACGCAACGCTTCAATTTTTTGTTTCAATTCCTCAATAGGTTGTTCAAAATCTAAAAATTGTCGACTCATCTGAATAATCTTTCAAGAAGTGTAAAAAAAATATTATACTACAGGTTCAATCCTTGTACCATGTTGAAACAAACAATTGATAACGTTACCTTTTCAAAAATGGCCCAAAATAGTCGATTTTACTCTGGAAAATACCAGCTTGCATCTTTGGTTAATTAAAATCCCACTAAGCGTTCGAGTCCATCGATTCGAAGAACTACATGTACTGCAATCAAAACGCCGTCAAATATTAAAACATATCTTATCAAAATATCTTAAGCATCCTGTTGAACATACCGATCTTGATACAACTTGCTCTGGCAAACCTTTTTTAAAATCTAGTCCACTCCAATTTAATGTCAGTCATAGCCACAATCTCATCTTAATTGCCATTCATCAGCGCTCACCTTTAGGTGTGGATATTGAATGGATGACACATCGAAATTTTCTTGATTTCGGTAGGCGCTTTTGGGGGAATGCTTGGACAGAACGTCAATTAAAACCATTACCCCCCTTCTGTCAACGCATGGGATTTTTTCAAGCGTGGACACAAACAGAGGCTTGGGTCAAAGCCCAGGGTGAGACCATTTTTAATTTTTCAGATATTGAAGTCCAGCAACTGATGGGGCGAGAAGCTCGAATTGAGCAAAATTGGCAGTTTTTATCATTTACACCGAGGGTGAATTGCATTGGGAGTATTTGTTGCTCTAAAGATGTCACTGATATTGCTAAAATGATACTGGATTTGCAAGATACCCAAGATTTTGAACACTTTGCGTCCAAAGGAGCACTGTAAATGCCAAGTTTGTTCACGCAGCTTCAAAAAAGTATTCTAGCTTGTCTTGGTCATCAGCAACCCTTATCTCTTGAAGCACTAGCAAACAAACTGAATAACACACCAGAGAACATCATTTTGGCTATTGATGATTTAATGAATGCTCAGGTTCAGATACAGCAAGTAGCACCCCAAACCTATCAGCTGCAAATACCATATCAAGGTATTTCTAGTGAGGCTTTGAAAAACAAACTCAAAAACCCTCAATGGTCTGTTTTTTGTTTTGATAGCATCGACTCCACAAATATTTTTCTAAAAAACAACAGCATTGATAAGGCACGTATCGTTTGCCATAGTGAAATGCAAACCACCGGTCGCGGAAGATTGGGACGCGTCTGGCAATCCCCGTTTGGGACCAATCTGTATTTTTCTATTAAGTGGCGCGCTTTTACAACACCAAGTCAGTTGTCGGGCTTAAGTTTGGTCGTTGGTCTTTCGTTAACGCAAGCCATTGAAAAGCAACTAGGCCCCTCTTCATTGAAAGTGAAATGGCCAAACGATATATGGTGTGATGGAAAAAAAGTGGCTGGCGTTTTGATTGAGATTACCAATATTGAAACATCATATTGTGATCTCATCATAGGCATTGGCGTCAATGTCAATTCCCAAGCTTGCGATCTGCAACAACTCGACAGGCCATGCACGTCACTTGATGAAATTTATGGGCAATGTATTGACCGTTTAGAGCTACTGGCTGCCATGATACAAAGTATCGAAAATGATATCCCAAGGTTTCTTACACAAGGTTTTGATGCATTTTTGCCCCAATGGAGCGAAAAAGATGCCTTGCAAAATCATCAGGTGATTGCAATACATAGAACAACACCTATTGAGGGCTGTGTCCAAGGAGTCGACCCACAAGGCCAACTCATCCTAAAACTTAAAAATAAAAACGTGGTTTATTTAGATGCTGGAGAGGTAACTTTAAAGGGTTTGGCCGAGAAGCCAAACCCTTTGTCTTAATTTTCTACTTCAGGCTCATTTTTTTCATTTTGAATTCTTAAATAAATTTCTTCGCGATGTACTGAAACATCTAGAGGCGCATTAATCCCTAAGCGAACTTGATTGCCTTTGATACCAAGTACCGTAATATTCACATCATCACCTATAATGAGTGCTTCCCCAATCCGACGAGTTAAAATTAACATTACAAATTTCTCCCTAAAAACTTGCTATACAAATAAATAGTACTGCATGACACAAAAAAGATTATATCAATAAAAAATTAACAGAATCTTAAGAGATGCTGAAAATTTAAAAAAAAGTTGTTTTATTTTTAAAAGACTTTACAACACCATCGCGCTGAACTAATTCAAAGGCCTTCCTGCCTTCATAAAAGTGACTATTATAACCAAAGGAAGATAAGCAATCAACATTGCGTAAAAACCAGGCAAATAATCATTGGCCGTTAATAATGCCCAAGGTAACAACCAAAAAACATTAATACCTAAAACAAGACCTGTCACGGCAGTATGACTTTTCCTAAAACTTCGTAAAAGTATTTGAAAAGCATGGGTGTGATGCGCTTGAAATATAGGCTGCTTAAACCATATTCTAACCAATAAAGTAATCGTGGCATCGACAACAAAGTAACCCAATAATATCATTCCACACCAAAACCAGCGAGGACGGGTATTGGCAGAGTTCACCAATAAAATTCCAAACATAAATCCTAGGAAATAACTCCCGACATCGCCTAAAAATATTTTAGCCTTCGGGAAATTCCAAACTAAAAAACCTGCAACTGAGCACGCCAATACCGACCACATCCAACTCCAGTTATACTCACCATCACAAAAACTAATGGTTGCCATAAAAATTGAGATCGTTAAGGCCTCAAAGCCTGCTAAACCATTTACACCATCCATGAAATTATAAAGATTGACACTCCACACTAAAAAAATTACGGCGATAAACAGCATTATCTCATGAGGGACTATATAATCTTTGATAGATAATGTGATTTGAATACCACCCATAAGGTAGAGACTCAGTGCAGCGCACACAAATTGAACGACTAATCGTTTAGCCGCTGATAATGAAGAGACATCATCCCAAAATCCAATGCCTGCAACCGCAATAGAAGGCAAAATAGGCATCCAAATTTGCTTAGACAATCCGGTAAAGTAAGCGGCTGCCACAATCCAAGCCCAAAAGACAATAACGATAGCTAAACCACCACCTCGTGGCGTGACAACAGCATGTGAGCGACGATGATCGGGAGTATCCAAAAAACCATAAGTCCAGGCCATCTTGCAAACGCGGCCGGTTATCAATACACTAAAAATAAAAACAGCCAAACAAGAAATAGATTGCATACAGCATCTCTAAAAATAAATGATAATATATTACAGAGTAATCCTAATACGATTTGCCATACCACACAAGCCAAACAGCTTATATCGAACAGGTTTTATAAAATTTAACAAAATCATCTCGCCTTTTGCCCCCAATTAAATATATACTTTTCGAAATTAAGTGATAAGGGATAAATCAACAATGCATGAAACTGAGAATCAGTATAATAGCATCGCTAGTCATTATTTGACCGCCGATCGCTTCGGTTCTCTAAGCGAAAGTCACGCGTGTGCCTTAGAGCAAATAAAAAAAGAACAGTTAGGGCTTCATCGTCAACACTTTAAAGTTCTTGATTTAGGCGTAGGAGATGCCAAATTTATAAAAAAAATTAACGATATCATCCCGCATTGTGAACTAACCGGGATCGATCTTTCAAAAGAAATGCTAAAAAAAGGCCGAGAAACTTTAGAATTTCATGATATTCATGGCGACTCGAGAGAAGCCGATAAATTATTACCTCTTCATATGCAGGATTTGGTCATTGCCCATTTCATCAATGCCTACATGCCAATTCAAACCTTGCTCAAACAAGCCAAATGGATGTCAAAGGCCAATGGCTATTTCAGTTATATTACCTCAACGTATGAGTCATTTCCAGCATCACAAACACAGCTGGCACAATTCGTGGCAGAAGATACCTTTATGAGCAGTATTGTCGGGCACTACTATAAAAAAATCATTGAAAACACGCCAGTAGCCTCTGGTATTGATGAAATCGTTACACAGATGCATCAATGTGGTTTTGAAATTGTTAACCATCAACGCATAGCCATTCCTATTCATTTCGATAGTATCGATGACATGTTGGATTTTGGCATTAAAGGCACATGGTTTTTAAATACTTTAAGCGCAGGCCCATCAACATTACCCAAACAATTCATCATTGAGCGCCTAAAACGATTTTTCAACAAGATTTTTAATTTCCCATATCATGATGAACATATAATCGATGTGATTTTAGCGAAAAAATAACGTACTGGCGGATCACCATCCTTTATTCACATATTTGACTCCTCAATTTTTAAAAAAATCAAAGATTAAATCCTTTAAATTTTCTCTACATTAAGGATACATTCTGAGGATTTGTTTACGCACCAGTCCTTGCTCTGACACACAGTTTTCAACGAGATGCAAAAACACCTGCAAAGAAAAATTGAAACCAAATCTTAAGACGTCATCTATCTTCATAGGCTTCGCATCGGGAGTTTCCTTTTTAGATGTCAATCAACACCTTATAGGGACCACCAAGTCGCACCTTTATGGACCCACTAAAACAGTCGCAAAATCATATCAAACAAGGTGTATTTTATATCAATTTCACTCGACTACAATGTTTATTTTT
>JAKFUY010000011.1 GCA_021732495.1 Legionellales bacterium
AAGCTTCATGATAAAATCATGCTAATGGGAACCGATTACTATGAGGTAACACCGGATACTGCAAGGGATATTGCTGAAAAACAATTATATAATGTTTTAGAAGAAATGAAAGTATCTGCTGGTTTAAGATTTATGCCAAAAATTTATTTGATTGAAGCCAATTATATGAATGCACTTGCTAGCGGCTTCTCCGAAAAATCGGCGATGGTTGCAATTACCAGAGGATTAATGACTAAATTAAACCGTGCTGAATTACAAGCGGTTATGGCCCATGAGTTAAGCCATGTGCGCCATCAAGATATTAAACTCACGCTGATGGTAGGTGTTTTAAGTAATTTAATGTTAATGGTTGTCGATATTTTATTTTATAATGTTATTTTTGGACAAAATCAAAACTCCGATAGTGGGCGTGGTAATCCTTTAACGATGATCATTATTTTGCTTCGTTATGGACTCCCTTTGGTTACTGTATTGTTAATGTTATATTTAAGCCGGACCAGAGAGTATATGGCGGATATGGGTGCAGTTGAGTTGATGCGTGAAAATGAATCTTTGGCCAAAGCGTTATTAAAAATACAGGAAGACCATGAAAATCATGTGGATGAATACCATGAGGAGTATGGACGAACGCGCCACGAAGAATTTAGAAATGCCGCTTATATTTTCGAGCCCAGCGCATTCGACCCAGTCAAAAGTATGATGACATTGCTCTCTACACATCCTTCGGTAGAAGATCGTCTGAAAGCCATGGGATGTCATATCAATCATACTAACGATTAAATCTTTTTACACGGGTGTGACAGTAGGGGGCTTTGTGATTTTTCACATAGTAAAGTTGATGGTAGGATTCCGCCTTCCAAAAGCATGTAACAGGCAAAATTTGAGTGCTGATTTTATCCCCCATTTTTTCCAACTCTAAAATGAGTTGTTCGGCCTCTTGTTTCTGTTCATCATCATAATAAAATATTGCACTGCGGTATTGAGGGCCGATATCTGGTCCTTGGCCAAAATGCTGAGTGGGATCGTGAATCTCAAAAAAAAGTTCAAAGAGCTTTTTACTCGACGTAACAGCGTTATCATAAATAACCCTTACGGCTTCAAAATGTCCTGTCGTGGCAGTGCAAACATCATCATAGCTTGGGCTGTCTTGATGGCCACCAATATAGCCACATTCAGTGTAAAGTACACCTGGTAGACTATGCATGAGATGCTCTACACCCCAAAAACAACCACCAGCAATGATAATCTCTCGCGTATCATGAATCTTCTGAAAGGGTACAAAATCTAACATCACACTATTGACACAATCTCTAATGTTTTTTTGAGTAAAACCTTCTCCACGAAACACATGTCCTAAGTGAGAGTGGCAACGTTGACAAATGATTTCAACCCGACTCCCATCTGCATCGGGTTGCTCGACGATAGCATTTTTTAAACGATCATCAAAACTTGGCCAACCACAATGGGATGAGAACTGAGCACTGTTTTCCCATAAAGGTAAACCGCAACGGCGACAAAGATAGATGCCTATTGTGGTGGCTTGAAGATAACAGCCTGAAAAAGGTGGCTCAGTGGCTTTTTGACAAGCCACTAAAATAACAAAAGGATTGAGACTTTCAAGTTTATCCCAAGACATGGTTAGTCAGTTTCTGTGGGACGTTTGCAAATTTTATCAGCAAGAAAACCAATTGCTCCAGCGTAGTAAATCGAATTATTGTATCTTAATATCATTCGATAGTTGGGAAATATCATAAATACCGGGCCACCGAGGGGATGAACGATACTTGCAGACATGTTTTGATAGGGTAAATGCTCGCCCTTGTTAGTTCGTACACCCATATCATCCCAGTCTTTTACAGATTTAATGATATCTTTTTTAGCAAGTAGATCTTCATTGAAATTTTTAGGGAGTTTGACAAATACGGCCCATGGCTGATCTTTTTGCCAGCCATTTTGTTTCATATAGTTGGCAATAGAGGCAAGGGCATCTTTCTTAGAACCCCAAATATCTTTTCGACCGTCACCATCGAAGTCAACGGCATATTTGACCCAACTAGAGGGTAAGAACTGAGGTTGACCTGAGGCCCCAGCCCATTCACCTTTAAATTGTTTTAATGTCACATGCCCATCATTGAGAATTTTTAGAGCTAAGAATAATTCATTTCTAAAAAATTCTCTACGTTTAGAGTCATAGGCTAATGTCGATAGTGCTTGTATGACTGGGAAATTTCCCATATATGACCCGTAGCTGGTTTCCATTCCCCAGAATGAAACCATAAAGCAGGGATCAACACCATAATCGTTACCTAATTGCTGTAACCATGTTTTATTTTCTTCGTAACGTTTTCGACCAATAATAATACGATAATTGTCCACTCGAGAGGAACGGTACTTTGTATAACTTAAACGTTTTTCAGGTTGTGATTTCATGAGGTTTTTGATAGTGCGGTTTGGCTCGTGGATATTTTCAAACGCAGAGTCAATTACATCTTGACGTACTCCTTTCTCACGGGCCTCTTGTTTCACTTGGGTAAGCCAAGTGTGCCAATCATCTTGTGCACAGGCAGAAAAACTCAATAGAAGAATTAATAATAATTTAATGTAGTGCATTCGTTTACCTTTTAGTTAAATATGCAGACTTTCACCAATCTGCAACATTTGAAATGGAGTGGGATTGGATAGTCCCACTGCAGCAACAGAAGGTAGATCTAGAAACTGTTCAATATGTTCCCAGCTGATATCCATAGGATATAGCTTTAATTGTGGGATATATTGATTGAGTTGTTTGCATAAATGCAGCTCTCCAGGATAAACCCTGACATTATAAAATCCCAATTCCATTGCTTGCATGGCGTCAGTAAAAGTAGCTACGCCTGGCAATAACCGCATGTGATAGACAGAAGCAGTTTTTAAAATAGAAGGCAGCATTCCTAAAGTCGACATGAAATCAGGTTTTAATGCATATGCAGCATGAAGCTGTTCAAGGTTTAAAATATTACCAATACCAATTTTTAAATCAGGGTAATGTTGTCTAAGATGAGCAATATAGGAAGCGGAGTGGCTAAGCAATTCGATACAGGTGAGGCCTGCGTCAACAAGCTTACTTATTTTTTGGTCTATCTCATGGTTTATATCTAATGATACAATTAAAGGTTGTTTGCCAAAAAGATCTTGAAACATAGGGGCCTTATTGAATGTATACTTATAAAAACATCTTAGAATAGTTTTACTATGCAAGCAATCATTTTTAATACTGATTTTATAGTGACTTGTGAGCCATGGACATTCTTAAAACTTCTTGGCAATATGAAAGTATATATACAATTTAATGGATATTAAATGTTAGAAAGAGTACTCAGTAAAGGCAATCTTTTATTGTTATCAGCAGGGGGAATGATAGGATCTAGCTGGCTATTTAGTCCTTTTATCAGTGCTAAAATTGCAGGACCATTTGCATTATATTCTTGGGTTTTTATTACCATTTTCATGGTCCTGATAGCACTACCTTTGTGTGAGTTAGGTACTATTTTCCCTATGGCAGGAGGGATGGTCAATTTCCCAAGTATCACCCATGGTAATGGGCTTGGATTTATATTTGGTTGGATAACCTGGTTATCTTATGTGGTCGTGGCACCAATTGAAGTTCAAGCGGTGATGCAATATGCAAGTTTTTACATGCCCTTTCTGGTTGATATGACACACCATGGTTTTCATTTGTCCTCTTATGGACTTATGGCTTCTTTTTTGGTGCTATTTGTAGTGATGATCATTAATTCATTTGGCGTACGTTTGTTTTCCCACTGTAATCGTTATATAAGTATTTTCAAATTTATCGTGCCCTGTGTGGCTATTATTGGTTTTTTTTGTGTTGCACCTTCCTTTCACAATCATATTGAATTTAAATTACCTCATAAATCCGATTGGATTTCAATTTTTTCAGCTTTATCGCTTGGGGGGATAGCCTTTGCCTTTGCAGGATTTCAAAATGGCTTACTGATGGCCGGCGAGGTAAAAAACCCCAATCAGGCCATCCCCTTATCAATATTAGGTGCTGTAGCCATTGGTTTTATCATGTATTTTTGTTTACAGTGGTCTTTTTTAATAGCTGTTCCAGATAGTGCACTCACAGAGGGCTGGCATCATTTGAATTTTTCAGGTCAACGTAGTCCGTTGGTCGGGTTATCGATAATATTGGGTTTAGGATGGGTTGCATCTTTGTTATTGATTGATGCCTCAGTATCTCCTTTAGGCTCGAGTCTTGTTTATACAGGTGTTACCGCCAGAATATTATATGCCATGGGGTATAATAAAGAAATTCCACCGCTCTTTTGTTCGCTCAACCGTTATAAAGTGCCTTTTTTTGCTTTGATCATCAATTTCATCGTTGGAATATTTGCCTTCTTCCCATTCCCTGATTGGCAGAACATGGTAGCATTTTTATCATCTTGCAGTATTTTATCTTATTTGATTGGTCCTATTTGTCTTTATGCCATTGAAGAGCATCATCCTGAGCTTAGAAAAGGCTTTTACATCCCCAAAGCAAAACTGATGTGTTTTTTTAGTTTTTATTCAGCAATGCTGATGTTGTTATGCTGTGGTTTCGATATTTTATGGAAATTATCACTCGCTGTATTGATTGGAATTATTTTGCACTGGAGTGTCAATAAACAAGAGTTACCCCGAAAACTAGTGGCTTGGATCACTTCATTGCTCTGTTCATTATTGCTGATATCCTATTTAGGTGTGCATGGCGGCATCAATAAAATAGTATTTCCTATGGATTTGGTGATATTAGCGCCATTAAGTTATTTTTTATTAAAATTCTCACAAATGACTGCATTTGAGCATAATAAAGAGGTTGTGCAAAGTCATATACAGCTCCAACTGGAATGAGGATTATACACCAGGTTTGTATGGTGCATCACGCTCACTCTCTGTAGGCGGCGGCTCATTGTGATGATTTTCAACACGGGGCGAAGTTTTATCAGCAGATGAGATTTTTTCCTCGACGGGTGGCAATGCTGAGCTAATGGATGAGATGTTTGGATCTGAGCACATGTTTTCAATATCTATTCGTTGCGTATGATCTTGTATTGCCCTAAATGTATGATTGCGCACAAATAAAACGAAATTGCCACATAATCGAGTTACCCAATCAAACCCAATCTGGATGGCATTTAATGTGGTTATTTTCGCGTAATCATAAAACACAATACCACTTTCGCTTATGGCATCATGTTCCATTTCTTCCCAAAAGTTGACGCCTTGAAAAGCCACATTAAAAATATTTTTTCTGTTTTCTAAAAATCCTTCTTCTTTTGTAGAAAAAAATAAATCATAGAAGGCTCCACCAATCGAGTAAAGCTGGATAGGAAGATATGTCAAAATCGGTATGATAATTTTACTTAAGTTTGCAACGAGAAGTTTCCCACAAAACAAAGGGTCGTTTAGGGAATAAAGAATTAAAAACGTTTTTATCAACATCGAAGCAATCAACATGAATGCGCGTTTCAGTGACTCCCATAATGCAATCACTGTGACTTTAAGTATTTGGTAAGGGAGCATAAAAACACCAATTGATAAATATGAAATAGCTTTGATTCCAGCATTAATGATTGCAAGTTTTAAAAATTCATTGAGCGTGCCAGATAAAATAGCAGGAATCAAACCGACAATAGCCAGAGGTATTCCAATTGCTGGAAATAGAATTTTGTTCCATATGAATTGAGGGAGACCAATAAAAATACCTTTTAAACCAGCTAATAAAATTTTTAAAAGATAATTTTCCTGCGGTAATATGATGCCTAATGATTTCAGCCATTCCTGATGATTGTCAAAATATTCTTTAACTTCTGGATATTTATCATACGCCTGTAATAAATCCTGCTTAATGTTATCCGATAATTTATTTGTAGATTGCCAAGCATAAAATTTTTCTTGTGTTTGCATATTCATTTCACATAGCATGCCGACCATCTGGACAGCATTTCTTTGACTTTCTAATTCTTCTTTTTGGGTTTTAGTTAATGGGCCTGAATGATTCATATGCATCACTATCAATCCTATTTTAGCGAGAATCAAACCTGCGGATTTAGCAGTCACCAACAGTGAGACCAATGACATGATGTTAGGGTTTGTAAAAATTTTTGCAGCAAATTCTGGAGTGAAATCTGCAGTTATTGCCCCAACGATTTCTCCTATGCCATGCATGACACCAGCTTGTTGACCGAGAAAGTGAGCACCAATCCCTGTTCCAATTGTAGCAGCTAGAATCACTGCAACGAGACCAATGTTTCCAAGGATCTCCTTAATTTTCTCTTCAGGAAGTTTTCCTTCTAAACGGGTGGCCATTTTTTTTGATAGTTGTGTTAGGGTATCTTCATTAAAAGATCCATTAAGGAGGGTATCTGAGATTAGATAGGTTAATTTTGGAAGTCCAAAGCCATTCATGACTAAAGTCTTTAGTACGCTTCCTTCAGCATGACAAAGTTTAATCCACTCTTCGCTTGTTGATATAATATAATGTCGCATTTGTTCTTGAGAAACACCTATCTTTCCATCTAAGCTGATAGCTTTAGAGACGGCTCCTAGGATTTTATTCATCAAGCCAGGTGCGACTTTTAATGAAGCCAAACCGGCAGCACCGAAGGTCACACTTGCTGCAAGGAAAAAACCAGCTGTCAAAAGTGGATGTTTATTGGCCATTTCTCTTTCAAAGTATTTCCCAAATGAAACGCAGCTAAACCCCAATGCACTAAACATATCGTTGGCTGAGTAATTTTTTACCTCTTGTTCAACCAGTGACAAAACATTACTGTCAATAGATGGAATGGATTGATGTAATTCATCTATAGTGCTGATGGTTGTTTTTTCTTCTTGATTTTTCTGGTCTTCTTGAGTTAATCGTTTTATCTGTAATCCTGTCTTTGCAGCAATATTTTCATTTCGAATGTCGCGTTTCAAGTCAGCTAATCGTATATTTGGTTTTTGTGAACCTTGACTTGGATTATCAAATTTCTCAATTAAGCAAAATGTTTTTAAAGCATTCTCTGGATTTAAAGATGGCATCAATTGTGTGGAAAG
>JAKFUY010000088.1 GCA_021732495.1 Legionellales bacterium
CTTCTAAAAACTCTGCTTAATCTCATTTCTAGATACCGTGTAATCATTGATTATGCTAAATTATCTCAAAGATCTATTTTATCTGGACTACAATGCCTCATTTTAACTTGCATATGATATTTACACTTTTCTGTGCGGCACTGGTTGGCAGTGTTATCAATATGGTGACCTATCGGCTTCCTATCATGCTTAGGTTTAAATCTAGCGGGCATACACATTTTAAAATTTTTAATTTATTTATACCGCGCTCCCATTGCCCTCATTGTGCGCAAATAATCCCTTGGTATTACAATATACCTATCATAAGTTACGTCATACTCAAGGGACATTGTTTAACCTGCAAAACGAAAATTCACGTTCGCTATCTTTTAACGGAAATAGGTTATATCATCCTTATCGTTGGAGTTTTTTTTGTTTATCCATCACCGCAATATCTTTTACCCGCGGCATGGTTTACGGCTTTATTAATGATTCAAGCGTTGATTGATCTTGAGTTTTTTTTCCTACCAGACATCATCAACTACATCCTATTATGGTCAGGATTGTTTATTAACAGCTTTGACGTCTTTTGCAGCTTGCAAGATGCAGTCTATGGAGCGCTTTTTTCGTATATCGGATTATGGGGCTTTTATCACTTGTTTGCCCTTTTTACCGGGAAAAAAGGATTTGGGTACGGAGACTTTAAATTCTATGCGGCAATCTCTGCATGGATTGGTATTCATCATGTTTTTTCATGTATCATGCTAAGCTGTGTATTTGGCATAGTCATGAGTCTATTTTGGCTGAAGTCACCTCCAAAAAAACAGGAGCCGGTAATGATTCCATTTGGACCGGTTTTAGCAATGTCAGGTTATCTTTTATTGCTTTGGCCTAAGATCCTTCCGTTCTAAATTGAATTAATTCTTTTAAAAACTCAGGTTTATTGAGCCCGATTTTAGAAAAGATCTCAGGGAGCTTATCCCAGCTGTCTTCACGATTGATGCTTTCTACAATTAAACTAAAACCCTTTTTACGATCCATAGTCTCTCCCCAACCATGAATACTACATAATCCTAGCATGCGCTGCGCTTCTACAGAGGATTTTGCGGCTTGTTCTAAATAGGCGTGAGCTTGAAAATATAAGTCTTCCATTTTTTTCTGATTATCTGCATTTGCTAACACTTCTGCCTGCTGACATGCCTCTCGCGCTCGAGCATGATTTAATAGTTGCTGGCCAAGCCATAATTGTGAATCCACATCCCCAAGTTGGGCTGCTAGCCGAAATGCATTTTCTTGCATTTGCAAAGCATAGGGATAATATTTTTTTTTGTGATTTTTATGATAGAAATCAGACAACATATGCAAAAACTTAATTTCATGGTTTATCTGCTCTTGTGTAACTTGATTGTTATTTCTGAGCAATTGATATTGCTTAATTTTTTTTAAAAGACGCTTTTCTTGCCATTTCTTCAACCAACTGAACATAGCTGCTCCTTGTAAATTAGTGGGTGATAGTCGCCTCAACAATTTTCAAACCTGCTAAAACCAATATAATGGCTACTATTAAAATCAATACCATGTGTTTGACTTCCATTAAATCTTTTTCTTTAGACAATGCCAAAGCAGGATCTATTTTTTTTCGATACTTCAGTAAATGATTATCAATATAATTGGAAATAACATCTGCAATGATCATAAAAATCAAACCCAACACCAAGAAAAAATCCCAAAAAATTCTAGCGGAATTAGCCTCATTAAGTTCAAAGTCATGATGCAACCACTCTATGACCGTAAAGTATTGCATGGGGATATCAATATTCCAATGAAAAAAAATGAATGGCGCAAGGTATAAAGTGACGCCTAGAAACAGTAGTCCAAGCGTCAAGCAAATTAACCCAACAATATATAACCCATGATTTTCTTGATAACGACTTTGTTCCATGTCAACCTAATATAAAAGTTCCTCTAATTAAAACATAGCAAATGAACTGCCATTTGCCAAGCTAGCATAAGGAAATTCCATGCCACATCCTTCACAACAGAAACATGTTTTCCTCATTTCTGATGGAACAGGGATCACCGTAGAATCGTATACCAATAGTTTGTTATCACAATTTCCAAATTTTGAATTCACCTTTTATTCTTACCCCTATACCGACAACTCGAATAAGGTTGATGAAATTGTTGAAATGGTAAAATATTGCTGTACTACATTTGGTCAAAAACCATTGGTTTTTCTGACCATGGTTAACTCGAAAATGCTAGAGCCCATTTACAATACACCTGCTCATGTATTCGATTTATATAATCCTATGATAGATAAACTAGAAAACATTTTTGAAAGTAAATCCATCGATGCTATAGGTCGAGCCCATGGCTTTATAAGTCCCTCACGCTATGATCAACGCATTGATGCCATCAATTATGCATTAACATGCGATGATGGCTTAAGCGATAAAAGCTATGGTATAGCTGATATTATTTTGATTGGAGTGTCGCGTTGCGGCAAAACACCAAGCTGTCTTTACATGGCGCTACAATTTGGTATCTACGCGGCAAATTATCCAATTACTGAAGAGTCCATCGATGCACACCTTCTACCACAGGTCCTTGAAAAATATAAAAACAAATTATTTGGGCTGACTATTTCCGCAAAACGTTTACAACAAATTCGTCATGAACGTCGACCTAATTCTAAATATGCATCGCTTGAACAATGTCAGTATGAAATAAAAATTGTAGAATCTTTATATAAAACGCAACACATCCCTTATTTGGATTCTACGTTTCATTCCATTGAGGAAATTTCAACACGTATTATTAATAAAATGGATATCAAAAAACGTCTTTGATTCCAGATTTATTTCGGTGAACGTTGATTTTTATATTCATGAAAGCCATCGGGAACAAACAGAACTTTATCAATAACGGGTTCAAATTGTTCCAACTCTGAGATTTGATCCCGTTGATTTTCAGAAAAAAAATTTATTTTTTTTAAGGAGACATGTTCCAATATTTGAAAATGACCAAACTCCTCAATAGAGGGGATATAACTCAACCAAATCTCTGTGAACTCAACTACCGTCCGTCGCTTTCCCCTTTCTAGAGTCAGGCAAACGATAGTAAGCATCAATACACAAAAACAGGGGAACAACCAAAAATACTTACGTTTATAATTCACCATAGAGATATTTTATAATATTATTTGCAACCGCTTTTACAGTTAATTTGTCGGTTTCAAAAGCGACATCAGCCAACTCTTCATAAAGCGGTTCGCGCTCATCACGTAAAGATTCTAAACGCGCTTCAAGATTGTCCGTCTGTAACATTGGACGTTTGGTATCACGTTTAGTGCGTTCATATTGTTGCTGAAGAGAGGTTTGTAAATAAATAACGGTGCCTCGAGCAGCCAACGAGTTACGATTTTGTGGCGTCATAATCGCTCCACCACCAGTGGCTAAAACAATATTAGACTTTTGGGTTAATTCATCAATGACTTTTTGTTCTCGACGTCGATACCCTTCTTCTCCTTCTACATCGTAGATCCAAGCAATATCAGCACCTGCGCGAAATTGTATCTCCTCATCAGAGTCAAAAAACTCTAATTTTAATTCTTTTGCTAAAGCACGACCAATTGTGCTTTTTCCAGCCCCCATTGGACCAATGAGAAAAATATTTCTGAACTTAACAATACTCATTTTTTCACTATCCTCGAAGTATGACTTTTTGGTCATGGCTTAACTACACATGCGGTTATAACCAGATAAGAACATCAGGTTCATTCATGTGAATCAAACCATACTTATTTTGTTCTTCCCCATCACAACAATTATTTTGCTTATTCTAGTACATATTAGGCTTATCTTTCCATGAAAAAGATAAAACTAATTAAAAAAAACATTATTTCAACAGTTTTGGTGTAATAAATAACAACAATTCTTCTTGAAAATGTCTTTGTTGTTGCCTTGAAAAAAACTGTCCCAGAATAGGCAAGTCTTTTAAAATGGGCAGCCCTACTTTCTCAAAATGAATATCATTTTTATGTATCCCCCCTAAAACCAAGGTCTCACCACTATGCATCAATACCTTAGTCGACATTGATTTGGTTGCAATCACCGGTACACCTTGAACGCGTCGCCCTGAGTCTGCATCTTGATTAATTTGCAAGTATAATAACAATTGATTTTTTGCAAGAATATACGGTTTTACTTTCAAAAGTAATAAGGCCTTTTTAAAAGCAACTGACGTTGCACCATTTCGGGAGCTTTCCTGATAGGGAATATCCTCACCTGATGAAATCGTAGCCTCTTGCTGGTTTTCAGTCACCAATCGGGGTCTGGAGATAATTTGGGCCTTGCCTTGACCTTCTAACAATGATAGCTCAGCATCAATGTATTGCTGGCCTAATTTGGCCAATGCTAATGCATAAGTCATCGGGGTCGCCTCAATAGGCATAGCAGGTAAATTAATGTTCAAACGCTTTTCGGGATCATTTTCACGAATCCCTGCCAATTGCCCAGACATCAAACCGGGCTGGGTAAATCCCAACCGTATCCCAAGGTCTTTCGCATAATTACAATTGATGGTGACAATTCTTGCCTCAATGACTATCTGCTCTGATTTGACATCAAGCGCGCCAATCATCTCTTTTGCTCTTTCTACATAATCAGGTAGATCCGTTATCCAAATACTATTGCTTCTTTCATCAATACTCATTTTACCCAAAGGTGACAAACAGACATTGACTTTATCCAAAAAGATATCTCGAATAAATTTAACCTCCACATGCGATAACCGAATGTGTGTATGAATGATTTGTGGCAACCCATTACTGGTCTTATCTAAAGGCAAAAACGAATAGGCTTTATCAACCCACACAATTCCTTGGGTTTTTTGAATTTGCAAATGTTGGGTTGTTAGCAGAAACTGCCATAAGTCGTCCCATGAGACTTGTTCTAAATGGATATCTAATTTCCCAGCAATCGATTGGCTTAGCGCAATATTTTGATGATGAATATCTGCAAGCGTTTGTAATAAATAACGCAGGGGCATATATTCCAATTGAAAGGTCCAATGTTCCACTGTTTTCGCCCAGCCGTTTTGAAAAAACCCCATATACAATAACAATGTCAATAGAAACCTCATGCCTTTAGCTTCCAATTACTGGCTTGTGCTGAGCGCTGCAAGCACCACTGCTGCTTTTGTTTTGAGATACAAATCGCTTGTTTAGAAAAAGACACTACTTTTCCAAATCCCAAATTGTTACCATACGACACACGTTCAATTTCCCCACCTACTTCCCTGACAAAGCCCCAGGTTTGCCCCGGACCTTGAATATACCCCAAATATTGATATTTTTTTGAGGTTTGAACTTTCTTGGAACGGGTCGAATGCTTTGGGGCAAATGGATCAGAGTATCCTGCCCAAACGCTTTGTGTAATTATAATAAACGGTAATATCCAATTAACGGCTTTCATATTGAAACCCGTATATTTTGAAGTATAAATAATGATCTTTTGAGACATGAATAACCATTTTATTCCACCTTAGATTAGGAATGTCATCTTGAATTTTTTCCAACCATTGAAAAAAATTCAAATAATGCCCCTGAACATACAAGCTAAATTGTTGTTCTTGCTGCATCGAAATCGATGGTGCTATTCTTAAAATCTTTAAATGGCATGCTCTTGCTTGTAACATCCAAATTTTAACTAAATTTGGCCAATCTATAAAAAACCGTGGCCGCCCATGCTGCTCTTTTTTTTTCATATCCTCGTATTGTCGTTTCATCTCTTGATGCCGTTGATAAAGCCTTTGCATTTCAAATAGATGCAGGAGCGAGCAACACAATATGATTGATGATAGAAACAAGCGATACCTCATTTGAGCAACGCCCTGATTGCAAAAGAATATTCATCAGGCATCCCACGTTCCCAGTGTAACAACTGAATTTCATTAAAAAAGGTCATCTTTTGTAATTGTTGCCAAAATTCTCTAAAATACTTTTCTTTCGATGAGTGACCTGAAAATATAATGGTTTGAGGTGAAATCATGATTTTTTCAATATGTAGAAGCTTTGGAAGTACACTTGCCAATCGCCCAAAAAAGTGTTTGTTTTGAGGCAGATCGATACTGGCAGTATTTTGAGACCCTTGTAAAGGCTGATGCAAAGCATGCTGCCATTGTTGTAATTGACGCAGGTCTTCAGTGTTTTTTGTACAGATAAAACATATAGAAATGAGAGACCAGATCAACAACAACCAAGGGATCTCTTTCTGCCATAAAGATTTTATTGGAAGATTGAAATTAAATTGATGCATATGCCCCCCTACACGCCAGTGCTGCAGCCAAAACGTAAGAAGACTCCAATCCAATCGATAAATTAAAATGAGGGACACTCTTTAAAACAACAGACACTTTTGTATTTAAAAACCATACCTCTTGCGGATAAGGCCATTGGCTGTTACTTATCCAGCTGTCTAGACTGGATATATATTCAGTATGCGCAATCTGCCACAATGAATCATCACGCCCCCATAACAAATAAAATCCACAGGAATTCTCATAAATACCCAGAATAACTTTTCCAAATGTTTTTTGCTGCCAATACAGTAAATGCCATAACGCATAGACATCAATCTCAAGCCAGTGGATATGTTGACAAACATCTCGTAACGATAATACTTGCTCTTCAAAATCAATTTCAGAAATGCGAGCGACCAAAGAGACTTCTTTATCCTGTTGCCAGCCTAAATACTGATGCGATTCCCGAAAACCATTAACGATAGCACATGGCTTTTTAACACCTAAAGGACGTTCACAAATCTCAAATTGAATCCGAGAAAAAGGAAGACTCGAAACCAATAAGAAACGCTTGGTAAATTTAAACTGATTGTGATGAAGTTGCTGATGAAATCGAATAGCCAGATTGTGAGTGTCATCGAAATTAACGCCAACGATAAAATAATACGGGGCGATAAAATGTAATCCGACAAACGTTTTTGAATCAAAACGTGCGCGCAATTGTTCCTTCCTTGTTGGTCTTGCTTTTATTTCCTGAAAGGATACTAACTGAAATTAGCG
>JAKFUY010000182.1 GCA_021732495.1 Legionellales bacterium
GTATCAAGATTTTTTTGAAGAAATGAATCTATATCATCAGTGTTATCCACATTTGTTTTAATAATAAAGGTTGTAAAGCTATCAAAGGTGGCAGAAGGCGTATTTTGTAATAAATTAAGTCTTGTTTTCGGATCCGGCTTCACAAAATCAGCCAACCACTTTTTAAAATATATTCCTGGTGAAACTGCTACATAAAGAGAGTCGTTTGTATTCTGGCTAAGATCTAAGAAAAATGAAAAAAAGATCAAAGAGAAAAAATTTTGTAGACAATCTTCTGCATTTTGTATAGTTTCAGATAGGAGCAAATGCGCAATTTCTTCTGATCCAAACCACTTTCCAAACTCATGATGGAGTAATGTCTGACTATCCTTCCTAAAAAAATCATTCGGGTTAAATAGTTGAGAAGAACTGTTTTCTGGCAAAATATAAAGAGAACTGCTTTTGGCTATAATGTCATATATAGATTTGTCCTCACTCATTCTGATAACTTCCTCAGCAAACTTATCATACTCACTGTGCTCTGCGTCTCCAGATTGTTTTCTTTTATCAAGATAACTCTGCATTATAGAACTGTAATAATTAATAAAACCATCTTTTGGTTTTGTTGACACTGTCATTCTTGCACTGAATGGTTCCATTTTTTTCTCCTCTTAATATTTATAATTATGGCCTAGGCGGAGTGGTCTTAGAATTTTCGAGAGGAATAGTTCCATTTGCTTCTATGTGTGCTGCGCACATTTTAACAAACAAGTTATTTGACACATTCATATCACGAAAACCAGTTGCAATAAGTCTTTTCGAAACCGTATCAAAATCTCCAGCTAAAGTCAGTGCGCCTAATTTTACCGGGGTGGGAAGACCTGGAACTTTGGCAACAACTTTTGCCGTCTCAAGTGCGATAGCATTTGTTATTATTCCCGCTCTGACAGCCATAATGTGCCCTTGACTATCTTCTATTGCATTACCGATGTTTCTTGTTGCACAACTTACAGTATTCATTACAGTATTACTTACAGTATTAACGGTAGTGTTATGGAGATCGGCCACAGTTTTCACAGCCCAGTGGCTCTCAGATTTCCAGTGATGGTATTCATAATATTCAAGGGCTGATGTTATTTCAGCTAGCTGCTCATTTAATGCCTTTAATTTTGCTTTCTCTTTCTTATTCCCGTGCCCCCTTTTGTTTGTAAGTTTTTGGCTTAATTCACGTATCTCCTTTCCTATATCTTTCTGTTGTTGAGTTAGGTCTTCAATGAATTCTTGTGCATTATGCTGCTGTTGTAAATTAGATGCATGTTGTTTTAATGCTAAATTAGCTAGTCCATCTACCAAATAGACTCCAGCAGCAACTTTCATCAATCCGGCAGCTCCGACAGCTTCGGCAGTCTGGACTGCTCCTGTGAATAACCAACCGGTAATTGTATTTCCGGTGTAGTGTTCAACAGTAGTATTAGCTAAAGCAAATAAACAACTACCATTCGAGATTAAACTATCTGTCATCCAATCATATGTGCTTTGCATGATAACCCCTCAATACAGTAAAAAAATAACACTCTTTAAATAATTATAGATCATTTGGGTTATTTTATTTGGATTCTGGGTTCATGAATTGTTTTAGTACTGATTTACGTCGTTGTTATTGACAAAAAATTTTCTGTGTCCGTTTCTAAGTGTATGTCCAGGAAATTGGTTGGTTTAATGTCTTTGACACCATTGGTGTGGGGTTTATTTTTTACGGTTCTTGAGTTGATTCGAATATTTAATTCGCACAATAGATTAAATTACATCATTGATGTTGATGAGGAATCAGAATCTAAACGGAAGATTATCTTAGGTAAAAGTAGGCAAAATGATAAAATTTAAAGTTATTTATGCTCAGAAGTTGCTTCAGTCAAGTTGTACGATATTGCTATTTTAAGCCTCTATATCATTTGGCGTCGTCATTGGTTATTTATGGGTATCCAAGAGCTCTTTGGCATTGCTCCGTGTTTGTTCACTAATGGTAATACCACCTAGCATTCGGGCAATTTCATCTATCCGTTCAGCCTCTTCCAAATGGGTGACAGCAGAAAATGTTTGCCCGTCTTCAGTGAATTTAGAGACTTGAAAATGTTGATGTGCACATGAGGCCACCTGTGGTTGATGAGTGACACAAAATATCTGTAATTTTTCACCCAGCTCTCTTAAGCGTTGTCCGACTTTCATCGCGGTTGCCCCGCCGATACCGACATCGACTTCATCGAAAAGTAGTGTCGGTGTTAAGCCGCGTTGAGCAGTAATTAAGTGGATACTTAAACTAATTCGGGATAACTCCCCGCCAGAGGCAATTTTAGCTAAGGGTGCAGGCTTAGAGCCGGCATTGGTGGTAATGAGATATTCAACTCTATCCATGCCATGAGGGTGCATATCATCTAGCGCTTGGATATTAATAACTAATTTAGCATGGGGCATTCCGAGCTCTTTAATAATTTGCTCGATAGCATGAGCAAGTTCTGGCGCATGTTGTTGCCGGAGTTGTCTTAAAATTTGGGCTTGATTGACATATTCTATTTTTTTTTGTTGACAAGCCTGACGTAATTGTGTTTTTCCGGCGTCTAGATTTTTAATACTGGCAATTTGCTGTTCTAAAACATCTTGATAGTGATGTAGATCTTGGACGTCAATCTGAAATTTTCTTGCCAGATGATGCCAGTCACTCATGCGTTTTTCAACATAGGCCAAACGCTCCTCATCAATTTGAACACTTTGTGCAAACTGCTCAATTTCACTTTGTGTTTCATCAATTTGAATCATGGCTGAGTCTATCAAATAGAGCGCATTTTCAATATTGGGTTGATCTTTAGGAAGCATTCCCAAGATATGCATCACTTGAGTAAGATGCTTTAAAATGCTGTATTCATTATCACTTTCTAGTATAGATTGCGCTTGGGCAATATGTTGTAGATACTGATGGGCATGATGGAGCTGATGTTGCTCTTTATGCAGGTTATCAATTTCATCCGCTTTGGGGCTCAGTTCTGTTAATTCTATCAGCTGGTACTCATAGAGTTGCAGCTGCTCAATGGATGCATGCTGTGCTTCAAGCTGTTTAAGTTGCATTGCAAGGCTTTGATACTCTTGATAGAGTTGGCCAACTTTGGCTTTTTGGTGATGCAATTGGGCATAGTCATCGAGCTGATCACGATGTGTGGCATGAACCAGTAAATTTTGTTGTTCATGTTGACCGTGAATGTGAACAAGCTTTTGTCCCAGGCTTTTAACTTGTTGGGCAGAAGAGACATGATCGTTAATAAAAAATTTGGAACGACCCTCTTTATTCATTATTCGTCGAACAATAATTTCCCCAGACTCACCCAATAGTTCGTGTTGTTCTAAAAACCCTTCAACACTTGATTGTGGATCATAAAAAAATTGTGCGCTCAGTTCGCATTTGTCACAATTGGGGCGAATAATGCCTGCATCTGCTCTGCCGCCTAGTAATAGGGCTAGGGCATCAATCATGATGGATTTTCCAGCACCTGTTTCACCGGTGAAGGCCGACATTTTTGCAGGGCATTCAAGTAATAGTGTGGAGACAATCGCGAAATTTTGAATATGTAGCGAGCTTAACATTATTCTTCAGAACCCCATCCCAGTTTTATTCTTAGAGTATCATAATATAGGTAATTGGTAGGGTGTAACAAGCGTAATGTTTGTGGATGAGAATCGATTTTGATAATTTGCCCGGGATGGGCTAAATGGGTTTGATGACCATCTAAATACATGGACAGAGGAGCTAGATTTTGAGTGCTGATGTGAACATTGATTTCACTGGTATTGGGGATGACCAAAGGCCGTGCATTCAAAGAATGGGAAAACATGGGAACCATGGTAAATGCTTGCAATTGGGGATGCAAAATGGGCCCGCCTGCTGATAAACTATAGGCAGTTGATCCTGTAGGTGTTGCTATAATCAGGCCATCAGCCCGATAATTGCTTACAAACTGCTCGTCAATGTGAACAGCAAATTCAACTAAATAAGCACTTTGCCCTCGACCTATCACCAAATCATTTAAAGCACTACCCTCAACAATAAGATGCTCCCCATCGTAGAGCCTTGCGTTTAACAAATGCCTTTTTTCTTCAATATATTGGCCATCGAGAATGTTTTGGAGTTGTTCGAGCATGAGCGATGGAGTGATGTCGGTCAGAAAGCCCAAATAGCCTCGATTGATGCCAATAATAGGAATGGAGTGTTTACTGGCAAAACGTGCGGCAGATAATAAACTTCCATCGCCGCCAACAACGACCAATAAATCGCCATTTGCATCAAATTGACTTTCGTGGAGAGAAGGAATATCTAAGTCAAAGCGTTGATGCGTCGACTCCTCCATGAAAATTGGGAAAGATTGCTGGGTAAAATATTTGATGAGCTTTTTAATGCAAGACAGTACCGTGCGATTTGCATGATGCTGTCTTGCATAAAGAATCAGTCTTTTAAATGAAACTTGCCCATCAGTCACAACGAAGCACCTTAGTCTGCCGACGCTTGCCGGGAAAATCGTTTTCGATCAGTTTCACCTAATAATTTCTTTCTCAAACGAATCGATTGCGGCGTCACTTCAACCAACTCATCATCATCAATGAATTCAAGCGCCTGTTCAAGAGAAAGCTTAATTGACGGTGTCAAAATAATATTTTCATCGGTACCAGATGCACGCATGTTGGTGAGCTGTTTTTCCTTCGTGACATTGACTACCAAATCATTGTCTCGTGAGTGGATGCCGACAATCATGCCCTCATAACAGGGGGCTTGTGGTTCAATCATTAATCGACCACGTTCTTGCAAGTTAAACAAGGCAAATCCTCGCGCTTGACCGACACAGTTGGCAATTAATACGCCATTTTTACGATTGGACAGCCGACCTGGAATTGCCGGACCATAATGGCTAAAGCTGTGATACATTAAACCCGCACCCGAGGTGATGGTGAGAAATTCAGTATGAAAGCCGATTAATCCTCGTGTGGGTATTGTATAATCTAGACGAACCCGTCCTTTACCATCTGGGAGCATATCCTTGAGTTCACCGCGACGTTCACCAATTTTTTCCATCACAGCGCCTTGATTATTTTCAGGAACATCCAAGGTTAACTGCTCGTAAGGCTCTTGTTTTTGACCATCTTCTTCCCGACAAATCACTTCCGGTTTTGAAATGGCAAGTTCATAGCCTTCACGACGCATATTCTCAATTAGGATACTTAAGTGAAGTTCACCACGACCCGCCACCCTGAATTTATCAGGATCGTCACCAGTTGTTACTTTTAAGGCGACATTTCGTAGAAGTTCTGTGTCCAATCGCTCTTTAAGTTTACGACTGGTCACATATTTACCTTCTTTGCCAGCAAATGGTGAGTCATTGACTTGGAAGGTCATGAAAATGGTCGGCTCGTCGACTTGAAGTGCTGGCAATGCATCGACATGATCAACATCACATAAGGTGTCGGATATTTTCAAATCAGGAACACCAGTAATCGCTATAATGTCACCGGCTTCTGCTTCAGGAACTTCTTGGCGTTCTAGACCATGAAATCCTAATACTTGAGCAATACGACCTGTTCGAACCTCTCCAGCATGATTAATAATTTTCACATTGGTTTTGGGAGTTATCTTACCGCGAGTAATTTTCCCAATACCGATGGTGCCAACATATGAGGAATAATCAAGTGAGGTGATTTGCATTTGAAATGGACCGAGGGGGTCGACTTTAGGTGCAGGTACCTTGCTGATTATGGTGTCCAATAATGGCGCCATATTGTCAGAATCATGTGATAGTTCTTCTTTGGCGTAACCAAGGAGTGCTGAAGTGTAAATAACAGGAAAATCCAGCTGTTCGTCTGTCGCACCAAGGTTGTCAAACAAATCAAAGACTTGTTCAACTACCCAGTCTGGCCTAGCACCAGGTCTATCAATTTTATTGATGATTACAATCGGGTTAAGACCCTGTGCAAAGGCTTTTTGTGTCACAAAGCGGGTCTGTGGCATGGGGCCATCAACAGCGTCAACGAGAAGTAGTACACTGTCTACCATCGATAAAATACGCTCTACTTCGCCACCAAAGTCAGCATGTCCAGGGGTGTCGACGACGTTAATTTGCACATCTTTCCAGTGCATACAAGTGTTTTTCGCTAAAATGGTAATGCCTCTTTCTTTTTCGAGGTCATTAGAATCCATAATGCGTTCGGTTTGAGGGGCTCTTGGGTTGAGTGTGCCAGTAAATTGTAGAATCTTATCGACAAGAGTGGTTTTTCCATGGTCAACATGGGCGATGATAGCAATGTTTCGAATATTTTTCATAATTATAGGCACTTTTAAAAAAGAATAGGAGAAATTTATCTCGATAGTCGGTTGAACAAATCGTAGATATTGTACAACATTTTTAAGCATTAACCCAGCTTTCTCAATTATTTATTCTAAATAAGCTTATGATGTATTAAAATGATGGGAGATAGCACTGGTAATTAAAAGGATTTTTTTATGATAGAACATGCAAATTGGGTGCCCGATTTAGACAATCAGACCGAAATGGAGCAGTTTATCCTTTTTGTGAATTCTAAGTTTCACTGCAATTTGCAGAATTATCATCAACTGCATGCATGGTCGATTACGGCTATTGCTGATTTTTGGCAAGCCGTTGCGCACTACTTTAAGGTTCAATTTGATGTAGAGCCGAAAGCGTGGTTTATCGAGGCAGAAAATATGTGGGAAGCCAATTGGTTGTCCGGCGCACGATTAAACTATGCTAAAAATATTTTACGTCATGATACGCATCAAGTGGCCGTGATTTCTTATTCGGAGACTGGGGCATCACAATCGATTTGTTTTGATGAGTTAAGAAAACAGGTGGCGGCATGTTCTGCTTTTTTAAGAGAAAAAAATATTCACCGAGGGGACCGTGTTGCCGGATTTTGCCACAATGATATTTCAAGTATTATCGCAATGCTTGCCTGCGCAAGTATTGGTGCAATTTGGGC
>JAKFUY010000190.1 GCA_021732495.1 Legionellales bacterium
GGACAAGCAGGACAAGCAGGACAAGCAGGATAAACAGGATAAACAGGACAAACAGGATAAACAGGATAAACAGGACAAACAGGACAAACAGGATCCACAATTTTCACAATGGTTAAAACTCATTGAAAATGATCCTGATGGATTATTAAAGCAAAAATTTTTACGAGATTATGAAAGAGCTTTAGAAGGGACAAAGTCATGAGATTATGGTTTTTGATAAGTGCTATATTCATGTCAAATCTGCTATTTGCTTCAATTGACGTCACCATAAAGCCCCAGCCTGCAATCGTCGGTGAAGAGGTGCAGTTGATTGTCAAGCAAACAGGTGCCAGTAGTAAGCACGGTGTTCCTGATCTGTCGGCATTGAGTAATGACTTTCAAGTGGTGGGCACCCAACAAAGCATGGCTTATCAATTAATTAATGGTGTATCGAGTCATGAAAATATTTGGACTATTTTATTGTTACCAAAACATCCTGGGAAATTACTTATTCCAGCTTTAGATGTTGGAGGTGAGCAGACCACACCGCATTGGTTGCAGGTTGTCAACCAACGCAGGTCCATGCAAAAAGAAGAGAGTGATCTTTCTGGCAAAGCCGTATTTTTAAGTTGGACTTTTGAACCTCAAAAACCTCTTTTAAATGAGGAAATTAAAGTCAAATTAAGAGTTTATCATCAAGCACCTTTGTTGGATGCAAAGTTATCGCCTCCCCAGGTCGAAAATGGATTATTGTTTTCGATTGATCAGCATCAGCATTTGGTCAAAATGGTGGTGGGTGTCAAATATGAAATTGAAGAGTATCAATATCTGATTTATCCCCAAAAAGTCGGCAAGCTTGTGATTAGCCCACCGATATTGGATGCTTTAGAATACGATATGATGCCCAAACCGGTTCGAGCGACGTTGCCAGAGAAAGTGCTTACTATTTTGCCTCAGCTAGGCCAGGATAGAAAAAGTTGGTTGCCTGCTAAAAAAATTAGTTTTGAAGAATTGACACTTGCCCGGCAAAAACATCAGTTGGCACTTGGCGATACGGTTACTCGAAAGATACAGTTAACAACAGTTGGTGTTCCTGCAAATGTCATCCCCGATATCAAAGTGGGTTGCGGCGCGCATTGTAAAGCCTATATCCACTCTTCAAATATACAAAACAAAATGGTTGGTGATGAGCTATGGGGCAGCAAAACCTTTGAAATTACCTATTTGCCTCGTCAACAAGGTGATATCGAGGTCGAGCCTATCCGTATCCCATGGTTTAATACCAAAACCCGTCAATCAGAAACCTTAGAAATTCCAGGTGTGCATCTTACCGTAACACCGGAATCGAACACCGTATCTTCGATTATTGAACCACCATCACCATCTAAGACCCATTGGCATATTCCCAGTTGGTTAAGTTTACTGTTGGGGCTGGGATTGGGTATGGGCTGTATGAAATGGGCTGGAAAACTCAAGTGGCGGCGGATATTTCATCATTTAGCCGCCATGGAGTATAAAAATCATGCTCTGCAACAGGCTTGTTTAAAAAATGATGCCGCAAAAACACGGGTTTTAATAGTGGCCTGGGCTAAAAAAACATTCCCTCACGCAGATATTCGAGATCTGCACGATATATGTCTTTGTATTGGTGAAAGCCCATTGAAGACTGAGCTGGAGTTGTTAAGCACCTATTTATATGGCGCGCATGTCTCGCAGGCGTCCTGGCATGGTAAAAAACTGTGGAAAGTTTTTCAAAAGTATCACGTGCCAAAGAAAAGCAAGAATAAGTCCGTAAAAACATTAAATCGTTTAAATCC
The DNA here is from genome assembly GCA_021732495.1 of Legionellales bacterium. GTDB lineage: Bacteria > Pseudomonadota > Gammaproteobacteria > Legionellales > Legionellaceae > UBA2653. Next base: position 1,797 of record JAKFUY010000190.1, read on the forward strand.
TTGATGCTGTCGGCAGTGATTTTTTAAACGAAACTTAGAACATATGTGCCGTTTTGCCCTTCTGTATCCGCAAATTGAATTTGCGAAACAGGCCGTTTCGCAATTGCCCGCCCTCAAATCTGAGCTAGCCAATGAAATGTTGAAAGATCCTTAAAAGCTGGAGTCAAAGATGTTACAGAGAAACAATATTTTTAAGAATTAAAGGAATCCTATTTTCTGGTAAAAGAACATTTTCTAGACCAGTATTAAAAATAGTTTGGTTGTAACCATGCTATTTAAGTAGTATCATTAGGATATAACCTAATGATACTACTTTATTATGCAGACACTGTTTGAGATTCAATCTATCTTGCTAAATCAGCATCAACCTATTTATCAACGGAAAGTGTTCACCACCTTCCGGTTCGATAATCCTATTAATTGCATTGTCGGAGCAAGGGGGGTGGGTAAAACGACATTTTTGATTGATTTTGTTAAACAACAGGGCGCACTTGAAAATCGCGCCCTGTATGTCAGTGCTGATAATATGTTCTTTTTAAAAAACAATCTGATTGATTTGGTCGACACCCTTCATAAAGAAACTGATGTGCGTTTATTGTGTATTGATGAAATTCACAAACAGGCTCACTGGAAACAACAAATTAAGAATATAGCCGATACTTACCAAAACATTAAAATCATTTTTACGGGAAGCTCACAAGCGGATCTGTTGCAAAGCCGTTATGATTTGTCCCGACGTGTCATTGTTTATCATTTACATGGTCTTTCATTTAGAGAATATTTGGAAATGCATTACAAGCGTGAATTTCCTGTTCTTACGCTGGGGGAGATAACTAAAAATTCGCACGATATCTCTGCAAAGCTGCAATTACCTCAAGCTATCAAAGCGTTTCACGACTATTTGCGTGTTGGCTATTATCCTTTTTTTGGTTTACTGAGAGATGAAACTGAAAAATACCAAGCCATTCGTAATATTACACAAAAAATGATTTACGAAGACATTGCCATGCTACATTCATTGAAGACCGGCACATTGGTCACGATTGAAAATTTATATAAATTTATTCTTGGATCTGCGCCTGGAGAATTAAATGCTTACAAATTATCCAGTAATTTAAAAAAAGACTTCGATAGTATTTCAAACTATCTGGTTTATTTGCGTGATGCAGGCCTGATTCGATTCCTATGCTCGAATAAATCCTTGCGAAATCCAGCTAAAATGTACGCTGAAAACAGTAGCTTATTATATTCTGCATACCTCAATGTTGCTGAAGACAATCTTATTGGAAAAGCCCGTGAAACATTTGCACTGAACCAGTTTCAAAATGCAGGCCTGGAGGTCTTCTTTACTGAACACGGTGATTTTGAATGCCAGGAGATGCTGCTTGAAATAGGCGATAAAAATAAATCAGCGACAGCGTTGAAAGGTTTTGATAATGGGTGGATCTTTGCTGATGGAATACTGGCAGGTTTTGGGAAAAAATTACCTCTTTATTGGCTGGGATTTTTAAGTTGAGCATTCTGAACAAAACCTCGATAGCTTGTAAGCAGTTGCAACCCATGATATAAATTTATCAGTCAAAAAAAATAAGGGATTTATGTTGCGTTGGGAATATATAAAATTGCTATTGGTTTTGTTGTGGGTTATCGCATCCCCGCAGTTGATGGCAAGCCCAACGGTATTAAATGCACATGGTGTTTTTCATCAGATTTTAGTGCAAGGCGATATGACCGTCACCTTACATCAGACCCAAGGTCCATCGTATGCGATTGCCAAAGGTGATATCGAGGATTTGCAACATTTAGATTTTGTAATTGATGATGACTGGCTTAAAGTGCGGTTGGGGAAAGAGTTCCCCAAATTTTCTGCCATACATGTGGATATCTGGGTTAACAACCTTTGTACACTCATACAGCGCGGTAAAGCAAAGGTAACCGGTCATCAAGTGAGCACCAATAGTTTGGCGGTCTCTTCTTCAGGCTCTGTTCCCTTAAATTTAGATGGCCATATTCGTCTAACAGGATTGCAAGTCAGAGGCTCAAGCCATATTGAAATGTCAGGTATTCAGACAAAAAATTTAAGTTTAGACATGCGTGAACACGCTTATGTAAAACTTGCTGGTACCATTGGTGTTTCACAAGTCCATCTCAGTGGCCACAGTTGGTTAAGTATGTACTGGGTCAATACCAATCGCTTGGATATGACTTATGGTGACTATGCGTTTGTTCAAATGGCAGGACAAGCTTTGGTATTGGATTTAGAGATGTATGGCAATGCCAAGTTTGCAGGACGTTATTTAAGAGCCAATCGAGTATTTGTCAAAACCCATGATCATGCCATCGCACAAATTGCAGGCGTTCGTTCGCAGCATACCTTGGCCCTAGATGCCAGTAAGATTGATTACTATAATGTCCCCCTTATGAAAACCGATTTTATGGTTGATAATGCAGCCGTTTTAGACATGCGAGAATGGACCATGCCTTACGCCCAAGACAATCAACATTTTGCTGAAGAGGCTGCAATTCAGAGTGCTGTAGGCCCCGATCCGACAAAATGGGTTGGCACATTTAGTATTGGGCCAACCTGGGCTGCTGCAGGGGAGCAACAAACCTTTAATTTAACCCCAGCCATTGAAAAAACCTATACGGCCGATCGGAACATGAATACCTTAACAGCTGGTGAAGTATTTGTTGGGGTGCAAAAAAATCTCCCTGGCAATATCTATGGGCATTTTGGTATTACTGGCGGCATGGATAGTCAGGCAGGCTTGTCAGGCAATATTTGGGATGATGCTGATCCCACTTTTAACAACTATACCTATTCTTATAATATTCAACATGCGTATGTGGGCCTTAAAGGAAAGCTCTTTAAAGACTTTGATTGTTATGTATTGCCATGGTTTAGTGCAGGCGTTGGTGTGGGCTTTAACTCTTCTCATGCCTTCAGCGATCAACCTCTCATTTATCAAGCCCTACCTAATAATAATTTTGGTGATCATACTCAAGCAACAGTTACCTATACCATAGGTTTTGGTGCACAAAGAATCCTTGCCGAGCATTGGCAAGTCGGTTTAGGCTACGAATTCTCAGACTGGGGACAAAGCCGTTTAGGTAAAGCAGACAATCAAACTGTCAATAGTGGTTTGACCCTCAGTCATTTATATACCAACGGCATTATGTTTAATTTGACCTATGTATCTTAAGGAAAAGCAGTGAAAAAAATGATTTGGTTACTCACTTTTTTAATTTCGACTGCTTATGCAATTCCGCTTTGGACCTTTACACCAATAGGCTCAACCAGTGTTCGTATTCTCCCTGGTGATATCCAATATATTCAATATCAGGTGACCAATCAATCTATAAAAACGCATACACTTGCTTACCAGGCTATTCCAGGGGTGAATCAAATTACAACAAGTGCTAACAATTGTAAGACCCCCTTTGTCTTAGGTTACCAGCAATACTGTGTTTTAAACTTACAGGTTGTTGGCAGTCAGATTCAAAGTAATATAACAAGTGGTCCAGTAGTGTGTGAGCAAAATGGCCCTGGATTACAATGTTATCAACCCAGTGCTCCAAATCAGTTAAATATTCAACTTCTTACTACACTAGCCATCAGCCCGACTACTACTTCGTCAACTCCTTTTGGATTAGCTGCTTCTGGCAATCCAAGACAAATGACGGTAACTAATACTGGAAGGGTGTCGGCCGTAGGTTTGTCACTGACAAATAATCTGCCAGCAGGTACCTCGATAATCAATGACTTATGTACTGGCATAACATTACAACCTGGCAGTAGCTGCACATTTAATATTAAGCCTGGTGCCATAGTTTCATCAAACAGTTCAGGAGATCTATGTACGACGGGTGTAACGCCAACACCTGGGACTGTGATAGCAAGTGCCACTAATTCAAGTCAAACAGTAGCTGCAATAGCCGCTTCGACAGCATATGCAGTGATATTGAATTATGGGTGTATATATCAGGGAGGCTATATCTATGCAATAAATGATAATCAAGGATGTGCGCAAGGAGGAACCTGTACCGGAGGTATAGGTGGTAAAGTTGTGACGACGACTGACCAGCCTTCGAACCCAGCTACGATTATATGGAGCTCAAATGGAACTCAAGGAAATTCAAACTCCAGTCTTGACTTGATTCCTTTAATCACCGAAACATCATCACCTACGTCGTCTTATGACGCGGCAAAAACTTATTTTAACACTACTTACGCCAATACCTCAACTTACCCTTTTCCACCACAAAGTGCATTTGCCTTCTGCGCTGGAGCATTAGACGGGCAGTGTAATAGTAATAATATTTTAGCGTTTTATAAAACGTATGAAACTAATTATCACCAGTCTACCGACAATAATCTTTCTCCAGGCCCAACGAATACAACATATTATGCTGCAGGCTTATGCAAGGCAACAATCAGTGGTTATTCTGATTGGTATCTCCCTGCGATTTGCGAAATGGGATACACCACCGGTGCAATTTACAATGCGGGCTGCGGCACTAAAAGTAACCCAACACTCCAGAATATTCAATCTAATTTAATAGCAACTAATATTATAACTATTTCGTATCCAAACGATTATTGGAGTTCTACCGAGAGCTTATTGAGCGCTCCGAATCCGGCTTCAGGGGCGTGGAGCCAGCAGTTCAGTGCAGCGGACAACTTCGTAGCTCAGTACCCCGTAGGCAAGGGAAATATTACGAGTAGGGTGCGTTGTTCCCGGGCTTTAACCTCGTGACTAATTTGCCACTTTATGTTTGATCTAGTCATGTCCACGAGGCAGGTTGGGTTTTAATATATGTGATAGGCATGCTTTATGAGAAATTATCTGTTAGGCATTAATAACACATTATTTTGTAAATATTCATCTCATTTGCGAAACAAAAATGGATATTTGAATGCATTTTAGATTTGTACTTATCTGCACATGAGGGATGAAATGTTTACTAGATTTTGGCTGGCTTTGTGGTTATTATCGATTGCAACAGTTGCAATAGCAAACCCTAGCACTTTAAACGTAAAAGGTGCTTTTCATCAGATTGTGGTGAGTGGGGATATGAAGGTAAATTTGCATTCGACCTCTGGTTCTTCTTATGCCATAGCCAAAGGTGATGTTACAGATTTGGCCAATACCGATTTTGTTATTAGTAATGGATGGCTCAAGGTTAATGTGGGTAAAGGCTATCCGAAGG
>JAKFUY010000148.1 GCA_021732495.1 Legionellales bacterium
TAACCCTTGAATAAATATCATGAATTTGTTTTTCAACATCAGCGTCTGTGGTTTTTAAATAACGACCCGCAGCATAAATTAAACCACCGGCATTAATAATATAATCAGGAACATATAAAATATTTTTGTCATGCAGGGCATATGCCATCGAAATATCTATCAATTGATTGTTGGCGGCCCCTGCGATAACCTGGCAGCGTAGTTCATTGATAGAGTGTGGATTAATGATGCTGCCCAAGGCGCAAGGAATGAAAACATCACATTCTAGAGTATGAATTTTTTCGGGAGCGACAGCTGTTTGTTGAAGGGTCTGAGCAAGATATTGGGTTTTTTGTTCATCAATATCGGCAATATATAATTTTACACCCGCATCAGTCAGTATTTTAGCAAGACTCTTGCCGACATGACCAAGGCCTTGTATTGCCATGGTGAGTCCACTTAAATGGTCTTGATTGAATTTGACTTTGCATGCAGCCTTTATGCCTTCAATAACACCATCGACGGTAGAAGGTGAGGGGTCTCCATAATAATCAGAGCGACTGGCAAGATATTGTGTTCGGGTTGCAATGATATCCATGTCTGAAAGTTCTGTGCCTGAATCTAGGGCCGTGATGTAACGCCCATTTAATGTATTTACAAATGATCCAAACGATAGCATGTAGTCTTCTCGTGAGAACGGCTGCTTAGGCTTAATAATAACAGATTTACCACCACCTAAAGGAAGATTGGCCATTGCCGCTTTATAACTCATTCCCTGGGCTAGTCTTATCGCATCTAAAATAGCTTGTTCGCTGCTATCATAATTTACAAAGCGAAGACCACCTAATGCAGGTCCTAATTGCGTGTTATGAATAGCAATAATGGCTTGCATACCGGTTTTTTGGCAGTTCTTAAAATAGATTTCCCCAAATTGGTGTTCAGCGATGAGTTTAAAAATATCAGTCATGGGTCAAACCTTTTATTTAAAAATATGTTAAAATAATATTATTGAAAGTATATTCTTTTTTTGGGTATATTACTAAAGATGATTGAAGATTTTCAAGTTATTGCTCACCGCGGTGCCTCCAGATACGCGCCTGAAAATACGATGGCGGCTTTTTGTAAAGCCCATGAGCTTGGCTGTTATTATATTGAATGTGATATTGCCTTCAGTAAAGATAGTGTGCCATTTATATTTCATGATAATCATTTAAATCGAACTACCAATGGAAAAGGTAAAATTTCTCAACGCACTTGGCAGGAAATTAATAGCCTCGATGCGGGTTCCTGGTTTCTTCCTGAGTATGCCGGAGAGAAAATTATCAGTTTGAAACAGCTTCTCGATTGGCATCTAAACACTGATAAAATGATTAATTTAGAAATTAAACCTATCAAAACGTCATTATTGAACGGTTATTTAGATATCATTTTAAATGAAGTAGGTCGAGCAAGGAATTCAAAGGGTTTGATATTCTCAAGCTTTCAAGCTGAAATATTAAAACGACTCCAAGTGATTGATCAGCCTGTTCCTTATGCCATGCTTGCTTCTAGATGGCAAAAAAAACATGTGATGTTTGCTTCGGAAATTGGTTGTAGTCAGCTGAATGTGGCACACCACAGCTTATCGTCTAGCGCGGTGGCGTTTACCCATGAACAGGGTTTAAAAGTAGGCGCCTACACCGTCAATGACGTTTTGCGTGCGCAACAATTGAAAGAGCAGGGTGTGGATGCAATATTTACCGACGATGTACCCTTAATTAAAAAGGGGCTAATTGCCCCTTGAGAAATTATTTTTTCTTTTTCGGCATGTACAGATCGGTAATCGAACCTGCAAAAATTTCTGCCGCTTGAGCCACTGTCTCTGATAGGGTTGGATGCGGATGAATAGTTAATGCAATATCTTCGACATCACATTCCATCTCAATGGCAAGACTAACTTCAGCAATCAGATCGCCCGCATTCATGCCCACGATGCCACCACCGATGATGCGCTTGGTATTTGGACAGAACAATAGTTTGGTCAATCCCTCTTCTTTGTGCATGCTTAAAGCACGTCCATTGGCAGCCCATGGGAAAACTGATTTTTCATAAGCAATGTTTTGGGCTTTGGCTTCTTTTTCAGTAAGCCCCGTCCAAGCCAATTCAGGATCGGTATAGGCAACACTGGGAATACATTTGGGTTCAAAATAATGTTTTAAACCTGCCACCACTTCACCAGCAACTTTTCCTTGTGCCACTGATTTATGGGCTAACATGGGTTGACCGACTAAATCACCGATTGCAAAGATATGAGATTGATTGGTACGCATTTGATTATCCACAGGGATAAATCCACGATCATCGACCTTGACCTGGGCTTTTTCAACTTGTAATGAATTGCCGTTGGGACGACGACCGACGGCAACTAGAATTTGGTCAAAACGTCTTGGTTCTTTTGTGGCATGTTCACCTTCTAGAGTGACATATAAACCATCTTTTTTCGCATCAATTTTGGTGGCTTTGGTTTTTAAAAAAAACTCGATATCTTTTTGCTGCATCTTCTTTTGGAGAACATTGACTAACTCAGTATCAGCGGCTGGTATCAATTGATCCATAAATTCAACGACCGTGACCTTGGCACCGAGCGCACGATAAACCGTGGCCATTTCAAGTCCTATGATACCACCGCCAAGCACCATGAGGTGACCTTTGATGTCTTTAAGCTCTAAAGCACCAGTTGAACTGAAGATTCTTGGATCTTCTGGGATAAAAGGGAAGGTGACCGATTCACTACCTGCGGCTATAATGGCTTGTTCAAACTGAACTGTTTGTAGGCCTGCAGGGCTGCTTACTTCAATCGTATGTGTTCCTGTAAACAAGGCTGTACCTTGAATGACAGTCACTTGACGTTGTTTAGCAAGCATCGATAAACCACCAGTCAATTTTTTTACCACACCGTCTTTCCAGTCCTTTAATTTTTTGGCATCTATTTTAGGTACGCTAAACTCAATACCTTGGCTAGACATTTCTTTGGTTTCATCTAAGACTTGTGCCACATGTAACAAGGCTTTTGAGGGAATACATCCCACATTAAGACATACGCCACCTAAGGTTGAAAATTTTTCAACAAGAACGACTTTTTTACCTAAATCAGCGGCACGAAAAGCAGCAGTATATCCACCAGGACCACTGCCGATAACAATCACTTCTGTTTGTATTGGTTGTGAACTCATCATAATTCCTTACTCGTTAAAGCATAACTTTGCGAATATCGCTTAGCAATGAAGATAAATACTTGGTAAATCGAGCACCTTGAGCCCCGTCAATCACCCGATGATCATAAGATAGCGAGAGTGGCAATATCAATCGTGGAACAAATTGCTCATTCTGATAAATGGGTTTAATAGCCGATTTTGATACACCTAAAATAGCAACTTCCGGATGGTTGATGATAGGGGTAAATGCCGTACCACTAATGCCGCCTAAACTTGAAATGGTAAATGTGCCACCCGACATATCTGCAGGCGTTAATGATTTCTGTCTTGCTTTTTGACTGAGTTCGGCCATTTTGACCGCCAAATCTTTGACGCTCAATCCTTCGGCATTTCTGATGACAGGCACCACTAAACCTTGTGGAGTATCTACAGCAATGCCGATATTGATATAGTTTTTAATGATTAGTTCTTCACCATCGGCAGATAAAGAGGCATTAAAATCAGGAAACTCCTGTAATGCTCTTGAAACAGCTTTGCAGATAAATGCCAAAATTGTTAACTTAATACCCTCTTTTTCTAACAGAAGACCTTGTTCTTTTCTAAACGATTCAAGATCTGTGATGTCTGCCTCATCAAATTGGGTGACATGTGGAATTTGCAGCCAGGCGCGATGCAGATTTTTACCGCTTAAGCGTTTAATTTTGCTTAATTGACGCTTTTCGATAGCACCAAATTGTGCAAAATCAATAGCAGGGGATACTGGCAATGATAATCCCGATGACGTGGTTTGTTGTAAGCGCATTTTCACATAGCTTTCTACGTCATCTGTAGTAATGCGAGATTTTCGGCCAGAACCTTGGATTTCTGCTAAAGTGACTCCCAAAGAGCGTGCCAACCGACGCACTGCTGGTCCTGCCAAAATCAGCTCTGATGAGGAGAGTTCAAGAACAGGTTGTTCAATGGGTTTAGCGATAGGGGCTGTGATTTCAGTTTTTTTTGGCACTTCTTCGGTTTTAACTTCTGCTACAGGTGCGTCTTGAGATTCGAGGGTTAATATCAAGTCTCCCTGATTAACCTTGTCGCCTAATTTCACTTGTATCGATTTGACAATGCCAACCTGAGTGCAGGGTATTTCCATACTGGCTTTGTCTGATTCAAGGGTTAGGAGTGGGGTGTCAATAACAACGGCATCACCGACTTTAACCATGATTTCAATCACATCGACGCTTGCGCTGCTCCCAATATCGGGTACTTTAATGAGATGTTCCATAAATCGTTTATCCTATCGTTTATTGTGTGACTGGATTGGGTTTATCATTTTGTATTCCATATATTTGGAAAGCTTTTTTGACCACATCCGATTTGATTAGACCTTGTTTGCTTAAAGCTTCAAGCGCGGCGATTACAATGAAGTGTGCATTAACTTCAAAGAAATAACGTAAACGCTCACGTGTATCACTGCGACCATATCCATCAGTTCCTAAAGTTGTATAGTCACGATGAACTAAATAAGGACGAATCTGCTCGGCAACCATACGCATGTAATCGGTCGCTGCAATAATAGGGCCAGAAGTGTTTTGTAATTGTTGCTCTACATAGCTTACTTTTGCTTTTTGGCCGGGGTGCATGCGATTATAGTGGTCGATTTCCATCCCATCACGACGCAGTTCGTTAAAACTGGTGACACTCCATACATCTGCTTCGACATTAAAGTCTTTTTTCAATAAGAGCTTCGCTTTTTCAACCTCACGTAAAATGGTACCACTTCCTAATAATTGTACCCGGTGGTTTTTATTTTCCTCGGCTTTGTGCAAAAGATACAACCCTCTAAGAATACCCACTTCTGCACCTTTAGGCATGGCAGGATGGGCGTAATTTTCATTCATTACCGTAATATAATAATAAACATGTTCATTATTGACATACATGCGCTGGAGACCATCATGGATGATTACAGCAAGCTCATATGCATAGCATGGGTCGTAGGCTAAACAGTTTGGAATTGTTGATGCCAATAATAAACTATGCCCATCTTGATGTTGCAAACCCTCTCCTGCTAGGGTTGTTCGACCAGCGGTTCCTCCAATTAAAAAACCTTTCGCTTGCATGTCTCCTGCAGCCCATGCCATATCACCTATACGTTGGAAACCAAACATCGAATAATAAATATAAAACGGAATCATCGTCAGATGATTATTGGTGTAAGAGGTTGCTGCCGCCATCCATGAACAGAATGCGCCGCCTTCATTAATACCTTCTTGCAACATCTGACCATTTTTTTCTTCATGATAGTACATGACCTGTTTGTGATCGACAGGCGTATAAAGTTGTCCGACTGGGGAGTAAATTCCGATTTGTCTAAATAAGCCCTCCATGCCAAAGGTTCGGCACTCGTCAGGAACAATAGGAACAATACGTTGGCCAATGTTTTTATCTTTTAAAAGAACAGATAAAATTCGGACAAAGGCCATAGTTGACGATATTTCACGGCCATTTGAATCTGCCAATAAAGCTTCAAATGTGGTAATGGGTGGAATATCCAGCTTCTCAAATTCTAGACTCCGGGAAGGCACATAGCCGCCTAGTTTTTCACGCTGTTGATGAATATAGCGTATTTCAGGGCTACCCTCTGGTGGACGATAAAAAGGGATATCCCCAAGCTGTTCATCAGAAATAGGGATATTGAAACGATCGCGAAAATGCGCCAACTGCTCTAAAGTCATTTTCTTTTGCTGGTGGGTGATATTCATACCTTCGCCAGCATCTCCCATCCCAAAACCTTTAATGGTTTTTGCAAGGACAATAGTGGGGCGTCCCGCTGCGGTGGTGGCCTCTGAGTAAGCGGCAAAAACTTTTTGTTGGTCTAAGCCGCCGCGATTCAAATGCCAAATTTCATCATCCGACATGTGGGCTACCATTTCTGCAAGTTCGGGATATTTTCCAAAGAAATGTTCACGAACATAGGCGCCATCGTGGGCTTTATATGCTTGATAATCACCATCGAGACATTCTTCCATGCGTTTTTGCATGATATGCATTTTGTCTTTAGCAAACAGGGCATCCCAACTTCCACCCCATATCACTTTGATAACTCGCCAACCTGCGCCATTAAATAAACCTTCCAGTTCTTGAATGATTTTACCATTACCACGTACCGGGCCATCAAGACGTTGTAAGTTGCAGTTAACGACAAAAATAAGATTATCTAGTTTTTCTCGAGATGCGACAGTGAGGGCACCTAAAGACTCTGGTTCATCCATTTCGCCATCGCCTAAAAAAGCCCATACTTTGCGATTTTCAGGTTTGAGTAGTCCTCGATTTTCAAGATATTTCATAAAACGAGCTTGATAAATAGCTTGAAGTGGGCCTAGCCCCATCGATACTGTTGGAAATTGCCAGAAGTCAGGCATCAACCAAGGGTGTGGGTAAGATGATAAACCATTGCCATTGACCTCTTGTCTAAAGCCTACCAGTTGTTCTTCATTCAGGCGGCCTTCAAGAAAGGCTCTCGCATAGATGCCCGGTGAGGAGTGTCCTTGGAAATATATGAGATCACCATTTTGGTTTGCATTTTGGGCTTTAAAAAAATGATTGAAGGCAACTTCGTATAAAACAGCAGCAGAAGCATAGCTGGCAATATGTCCGCCCAATTCAGGCGCATATTTTCCAGCGCGTAAAACCATTGCCACAGCATTCCAACGAATTAGTGCACTAATGCGTTTTGCAATACCTTCATCATCTGGGATTAGTTTTTCTTGCTCCAATGGAATAGAGTTTTTGTAAG
>JAKFUY010000084.1 GCA_021732495.1 Legionellales bacterium
TTGGTGCCATATTCAAATACTTGACCTAATTCTATATTGACCTGATCCCACTGTGGCGAATTGGTTGCTTCACTTTTACTCAGAGCATTCGTAATTGTAGTTCCAGAAGGATATGTCCAGCTCTCTGTGCCTGCACGATTAGATGCGCTATTTGTGTGATGGAAACGATAACAATTTAATGCAAGATCATTGCCAGTTTCGAAACTATAAGCGCCATTTAATTGAAATCCCCAGCCCCAATGATTGCTGACACCGTAGTTAAGGGTATTGTTGTTTGCATACATGGCATAGGGAATTTCATAAATATTAGAGGTCGCACGAACATAAAGTGCTTACCCACCTAGTGACCATCCTTGATGTTCGCATGGCGTTTCTAAACTAAATTTATTTCACACTTCACCCATAGTACCTGCGTGAGCCCCAAATCCAACTGCACCAAAAATGAGCGCACTTAGAACATTTATTTTTCTCATTATTTTTATCCTTAAAAAAAAGTTCTTCAATCTTTCCTGATTCATTTCAAATTTTTCGGGTATCAGTCATAAAGATATATACCATCAGTGATACAAAAATACAGGCGGTCACATACCAATAAAATACCTGCTCCATCCCACTATTTTTACACCACAAGGCAATATATTCTGCTGTTCCTCCAAATATCGAGACGGTTAAGGCATAAGGAAGACCTACACCTAAAGCCCTGATCTCGGCTGGAAACAACTCTGCTTTAACTACGGCATTAATTGCTGTATACCCACTGACAATCATCAGTGCTGTCATGATTAACAAAAATGCATCCATAGGGTGAGTGACATGATGCAAAGTCGTTAAAATTGGGACCGTACATAAACTTCCAAAGATTCCAAAAAAAATAAGCAAAGGACGTCGACCCACTTTATCAGAAATAATACCAACAACAGGTTGTATCAACATAAAGACAAATAGTGATGCGACTGTAATTAAGGTTGAGGTTTTATTTGACATGCCAACACTATTGGTCAAATACTTTTGCATATAAGTGCTATACGTATAAAAACCGATAGTTCCCCCCAATGTCAAACCTATCACTGTTAAAACTTCTTTGGGGTAGGTTAATAACACTCGAATTCCTGATGGCTTGTTCTCTAAAATTGATTTTTGAAAATGCGTTGATTCTTGCATTCCCAATCTCAAACGCAAGGCCAACAAAGCAAGTAGCGCGCCAATAAAAAAGGGTATTCGCCATCCCCACGCTTGTAACTGTTCTGCAGTTAAAACAAATTGTTGTAAAATCAACAAAACCAACAAAGCCAATAATTGACCTGCAATCAAGGTTACATATTGAAAACTAGAGTAGAAACCACGGTTCTTTTCGGTAGCCATTTCAGTTAGATAGGTTGCAGATGATGCGTACTCACCCCCAACAGACAGGCCTTGCAATAATCTTGCAAAAATAAGGATAACAGGAGCCATCGTGCCGATTTGTTGATAGGTGGGCGTCACCGCTATTAACAAAGAACCGATGCACATTAAAAAAACTGAAACAATAAGCGCTTTACGACGACCATGCCTGTCAGCATAGTTTCCCATCAGCCAGCCTCCTAGAGGCCGCATAAAAAATCCCACTGCAAAGATAGCAGAAGTATTTAACAGCTGCGCAGTCAAATCTCCTTGAGGAAAAAATGATTTTGCAAAATAGATTGAAAAAGCTGCATACACATACCAGTCATACCATTCAATTAAATTGCCAATCGCTCCACGAAATATCGATTTTACGCGTTGTTGCGCTGAGAGTTCTTGCATGTAAATTACCTCTGGTTTTTACTAATTTATTTTTTTCGCTGACAAATGATACCCAACATCCCACAAAGACCTGCACCCAATAAAAAGGATACGATTAGGGGTTTGTCTATTTTTTCGGGTAAGCGATAAACGAGAAGACTTAGGATTGTGGTGAACGTTAAAAACATTACGGATTTCAATAAAAAGTGGTGACTGCTTTTTTCTATCGTTGGCACATGTTGTGATTTGAGAGCCTGTTGATAATTATTTTTAGTGAGCAGCAATACATCATTGATTAATTTGGGCATATAAGGCAATTCTTTCATCACAAATGGAATGTTTTCTCTACAATGTTCAAGAAAAACCTTAGGGCCCATTTGTTGCTTTACCCATTTCTGCAAAAAAGGTTTGGCCGTTTTCCATAAATCCAAATCTGGATAAATTTGACGCCCTAAGCCTTCAACGGCCAACAAGGTTTTTTGTAACAAAATCAATTGCGGTTGCACAACCATATGAAAACGTCTTGCCACTTGAAACAACCGTAAAATAAGCAACCCAAATGAGATGTCTTTTAATGGCTTTTCAAAAATAGGCTCACAAACCGTGCGAATAGCACTGGCAAATTCTTCGGGGCGGCAATTATCAGGAATCCAGCCTGAGGCAATATGTAAGGTGGCTACTTTTAGATAATCACGGTTAAAAAAGGCCAGTAAATTTTCTGCAAGATAATATTGATCCGTTTGGTTTAGAGTGCCAACAATGCCAAAATCGATGCAGATGTATTGTGGTTCATTTGGGTGTTGTTTGGAAACAAAGATATTACCAGGATGCATGTCTGCATGAAAAAAACAATCTCGAAAAACCTGGGTAAAGAAAATTTCCAAACCACGCTCAGCTAATTTTTTTAAATCAATTCCATAGGTGTTTAATTGTTTAACGTCATTAACAGGAATGGCATCGATTCTTTCAATGACAAGAACTTGTTCGTGAGTATAGTTCCAATAAATCTCTGGAATATACAGCAAAGGCGACTTGTTAAAATTTCGTCGCAATTGCGCTGCATTGGCAGCTTCGCGATTAAAATCCAATTCATCAAGTAAGTGGTGTTTAAATTCATTGACGACTTCGACTGGTTTAAATCGTTTTCCATGGGGTAGATATTTTTCTACCCAGCTGGCTAAAACAAATAAAATCTGCACGTCTTTTTGTATAATTTTTTTAATATTGGGCCTTAACACTTTAATCACTACCCTTTCACCGGTGCTTAAAGTAGCGGCATGAACTTGGGCAATGGATGCTGAGGCTAAAGGCTTAATATCGAAATCAGCAAACACTTGGTTAATCGGTTTTTGATAGGTTTTTTCAAGTGTTTTAACCACCAGATGACTCGAAAAAGGTGGGACGTTATCCTGAAGTTTACTCAGTTCCAAGGCAATATCTTCGGGAATAAGATCGGGTCTTGTTGATAAAGCCTGCCCAAATTTGACAAAAATTGGACCTAAGGACTCTAAAGAAACGCGTATCGCTTCACCTCTTTCCAACTTCGATGTTCTAAACCAATGTACTGGGTTTAAAAAAACAAAAAAACGCAATAAAAAAAGTTTTGGATGACGTGTTAAAACCTCATCCAAACCATTTTTAATGAAGATGTACTGAATGTATATGATTCTATAAAATAAGCTAATTTTTTTCATAATGGACAATTAAAAATTGAATATGGGCCTCTAGTCTTTCATTGCGCAACCTTAATTCATCGACATCTTCATAAAACGTATCTAGCTCTGATTGAGAAGGCGTCGATTGCAATTCATAAACCAAATATTCTTTGCTACTTTTTTTAAAACTTTCAGTATAGCTTTTTCGGAAATCACGGCCTTTTCGCATCACTTTTCCAACATGATGGGCCACCACATCACCTGTAAAATAAGCCAAATGTCCTTCCCAGTCGATATGCATACCATCAAAAATTTTTTTTAATTCGTGGCCTAGTTCAATATCGCCCGAAATTTTTATCTGATCGTTGAAAATCGAACGCATCTTGGATGAAGGTAAAAAACTTAAACGAATTAACCCCATAGGATTAGAGTAAATAATCGTATCAGGCGCTTGGGAAGACTGTGTCTTTAATAGAAGTCTACCTCCTTCAATACAAATATAGAAATGCACTTTCAAAGGTGAAATAATGATTTCAATCACCTTGTGGTTTAGGGGTAAGAGCTTTTCAGAAATACTGGGATCTAAACTTAAAGCCTGATGAATGGCAAATTGTAATGCTTGCAAAGAAATTCTTTTCAACATGTCTTTTAATACCTATATGCCATATGTAATGCCACGATTCCACCCGTCATGTTAGTCACCTGACATTGATCAAATCCTGCGGTCAAAATCATTTTTTTTAAAGTCTCTTGGTTAGGATGCATTCGAATTGACTCTACCAGATATTCATAACTGACTGAATCCTCTGCAAACCATTGACCTAATTTTGGAATGACATGAAAAGAATACCAATCATAACATCGTTTTAAAAAATCAGATTTGGGTTTTGAAAACTCTAAAATACAAATTTTCCCCCCTGGCTTGGTAACTCGACATAACTCATTCAATGCATTTTGTTGATCCGTTACATTTCTTAAACCAAAGGCCATAAATACCATATCGAACGTTCTATCTTCAAAAGGTAGTTTTTCCGCATTCGCCAATACAAATTCTATGTTTTGATAAAACCCAGCGTTTAATAATCTTTGTCGTCCCTGGGCTAACATATTGGCATTAATATCAGATAAAACCAAATGAATATTCGGATAAACTTTTTTACAAATCAACTGACTTAAGTCACCACTACCAGCAGCCAAATCTAAAATCGTTTGATGTGGGCGAATGGAAGATGAATAAATGGTGAACCATTTCCAAAAATGGTGAATCCCCAGTGACATCAAATCATTCATTAAATCATATTTGTTTGCGACTTTACTAAAGACAGCATTCACTTTTTCTTGTTTTTCATGCGCATCTACGACCTGGTAACCAAAATGGGTTTTTGAATCTTTAGGTTCCATGTCGTGTTCCAGTAGACGAGATATTGAAACCATTATGATTAAAAGTGGATTGAAAATCCAGGAATTTAGTTTTCAAGTAATTTTCTACACGCTGATAAATAGGCCATTTCATCGGGACTCCTTTGATTTTTTTGAGCCTGCCATAAGGTGTGCGCTAATATTTCCATCAATTGATGTTCCTTTTCATGCACTGATAGCGACATATTTTTTTTAATCAAAGAGAAATAAATATCTTTAATACCCATAGGACGATTGGTTTGGATTTGTTCTTGAAGTGCCAAATGCAATCCCATGTGTAAAAAAGGATTTTCTGCGTACTCTTCTGGATGAAACTGGGTATCTAAGTGTTCTTGTTTTAACCATGATTGGTATTGGGGATGCATTTCAATGACATGACAGATTTGTTGCTCAAGTGCAGATAACTCTTCTTTCTGTTGGTATTTTTTCCAACTAGAAATATAAAATTGTCTGATTTCAGATGCGTTTTGTGAAAAGAACATACGATTATCATTGTAAAAAATACAATTATAGGATTTTTATTGCTTTATAGTCAAATTTAGAATTGACATAAAAATACCACAATGCGATAATTTTGACTGCGAGGTTGGACTTGCTATGTGTCATTCCACTGGGTCAATTGGCGACACACCGATTGGCCCTTTCTATTTATCCCCCCCCCTTATTATTTCGAAATTTTAATTAAATCACCTCTTTTTTTATGAGGCGGGTTTTTTTACTTTTATTTTTATGTTCGCTTACTAATATTAATAATATTATGATCTTTTAAGTAATTTATTGTTATTAGCTTTTAAATTTCTGTATATAACCTTTTTTTTCTATTTTAAATCATAAGGTTACATGTTTTTTCTCCTGTGTTTCTACTTCTAAAGTAGCGGTGGATAAGATCTGAATAAAATAATTCATCGGTATTATGTACAGTTTAATAGATGCTTATACCTACCTTTAATGACAGCTTGTTTCGTATTTTGATTGATTAATGTATATTTTTTTTTATAATACTGTTTTTTATTTAGACTTTGTTGTGTGTATGTTTAGTTCTGTTGATATTTATTCTCCTGTCTCTCCTAAAAGCAAATCCACAAATGAATATGAAATTACAATTGGGGATTTACATAGTAATACGCTGTTGTTGTTATTTTTTTTAAGAAAACACCAGATTTTTTTAATCTCAGATGATGCTTATGCCTTTATTGTGAAGGCATATATCGATTTAGAAAGTGCTCAAGAAAGAAAATTACCCCATGAAGAGGTCATACCCAATATTAAAAAAATCATTCAAATTATTTCAGAATGCACTGTATCGAATAAACCCCGCTTACGTTTAATTGGCGATGAAATGGCAGATAGAGGTGTAAGCGATCTATTTATTTTAGTGATCTTGAAAAAACTTCATCGGCATCAAGTCCCGTATCAAATTTTATTATCCAATCATGGTTTGTGTTTTTTATCTTTGTTTTTTGGATGGGTAAACAATACCGAACAAAAAAACTGGATATCAAATCCAGAATATTCATTCAAAGGGTTAAAATATGCAATTGATATTGGGGTTTATTCTTTCGACTTTATTCATGTCCTTGTGAAGGATGTGTATCTCCCCTTTCTTGAAGTCATCGATTATAGCCTTTGTCCAATCGAGCAACGTATCACAATTTATAGTCACGCAGCTATCGGTTTAGCTGATATCTCCTTACTTGCAGTATATTGCAATGTAGAGATGCGTCTTCAAACCATCAGGGAATTGGCAAGCACCATCGAAAATATTAAATATCAGTTTAAACAACAAAAATTTGATCACTTATGTCAATTGCTTGGAGAAACCACTAATCAAACTGATGAGCATGGTGCTTTTGAAATATTAAAACCAGTGATTAATTCTGTTTTGTGGAAAATATGTTGGAACCGAGATTATAGACCTCAGATTTTGCAACGTATTAATTATATTAATGACTATCAGTTACGTTATGTGCATGGCCATGATCATGAATATTCAAAAGACGCGCATTGTATTTCTTTAGATGGATTTTTAGGTAAATCTCTAGAAGATAATTTAGGGGAATTAAAAGAACTCAAAACCAAAGATG
>JAKFUY010000129.1 GCA_021732495.1 Legionellales bacterium
GCAGTGCTATCTCAAATTTAGCTGCCGATGACCACTTTTTATTCTTTGCCATGTTAACCTCCAAAGTAGAGGCTATTATCTCCTAAATTTTTAAATTTTTGTGGTCTAAATTGTTGGGGTCATTATAGACATTGTGGAAAAAGTAAAACGAGTTTTACAAGAGCCGGATATAACCGATGCCAGGCGCCATTTAAATGCGTTTATAGAGCAGTTTGAAAAGTTAGCACCAAAGACTGTGGCCTGTCTTGAGGAGGCTTTTGAAGATGCAATGGCGGTAATGACATTGCCAGATAAATATCGTAAGCGCCTCAGAACAACGAATATGCAGGAGAGATTTAATGGGGAAGTGGAACGGCGCACCAATGTAATACGCATTTTCTCCAATGATGACTCTGCTTTAAGGATTATTGGCGCTTTATTGATAGAAATAAATGAGCAATGGGTAACAAGACGGTATTTGGATATGGATGAATTTAATGAGTGGTTAATAGAAAACGAACAAGCCAAAACAAAAGTAATTGAAATAAACAAAATGACAAATTAAACGACTAACTTGATAGGACGGATAAATTGGAATTTACAGCAAAAATTGGACTTGCCCCCTGCGCGTGTATTTATTTTATCGATGTTCCCTCAATCACGACATACCCCGGCCACAAGGCCATGATGTTCCATAACCATTTTTTTATATCTGATTCACCCTGTATTAACGACATCCCTTGCCTTCCATGAGTTAAAAGAAGGCAAATATATCATTTCCAATCCTAATTCACTAGATAGTTAAAAACTTCGCTTGAATATCGGTATAATGACTACCGGGTTATATAATAATCACAAAAAAGAGTAAGCGTTCAATTTTAGTATTACCTTAATCTCAAACAATACTATCAATTGAAAAGTTTATGGAATAACCTTTTTTAGGTGATTTTTAACTATTAAACAATTCTACGCCAGCTGGTGCCAGCTGGTGTATCTTCTAATTCAATACCCTGTTCTTTTAAATACATCCGTATTTCATCGGCTTTAGAGAATTGCTTGTCCAAACGCGCTTGTTTTCTATCCAGAATACATTGTGCAATTTGTTCCTCGCTCAATCCCGAACTTTCAAAAGAAAGCTTAAGAAATGTATTCGGATCGCATTTCAAAAGTCCTAAAACACCACCGAGATAATGTAAGGTGCTCAATAAAATAGCCGTAGGTGTTTTATTGATTTGGGTATTTAAATCAAATAATACCGCCAATGCTTGGGCTGTATTAAAGTCATCATTCATTGCTTGTTCAAACCGATGCGTCCAATCTTTATCATATACACGAGATAACGCTAAATCTGGGTTGCTTTTGAAAGTTTGATAGATGCGCTGCAGTGATTTATGGGCTTGTTGCAATGACTCTTCACTCAAATTTAGTGGGCTACGATAATGACTACCCATGAAAAATAATTTAATCACTTCTGGATGATAACGTTTTAATGCGTCTTTAATCGTTAAAAAATTGCCGGTAGATTTTGCCATTTTCTCATTATTGATTTGCAATAAACCGACATGTAACCAATAGTTAGCGAATTGTTTTCCGTGACAGGCCTCACTTTGTGCTATTTCATTCTCGTGATGAGGAAATTGTAAGTCTAGACCACCACCATGGATATCAATCTGTTCACCTAAATGCGCACGAGCCATCGCTGAGCATTCAATGTGCCATCCTGGCCGCCCATCTCCCCAAGGTGAGGGCCATGAAGGTTCGCCGGGTTTTGATTGTTTCCAAAGCACAAAATCAGCAGCTGAACGTTTACCGTCATTGACATCAATTCGAACACCTGACAACAGTTGATTGAGATCTTGGCGAGATAGTTTTCCGTAGTGTGGGAAATCATGTACTGAAAAGCAAACATCCCCGTTGTTTGCTAAATAAGCAAAATTTTTTTCGATTAATATTTTTATCATATCGATCATATCATCAATATGACTTGTTGCTTTAGGTTCTACATCAGGTGGATTAAGTCCAAGAAGAGCTGAGTCTTCTTGCATGCTCTTCGTAAACGTAGTACTCACCTGTTCAAAACCCATACCGTTTTCAATAGCTTTTTTAATGATTTTGTCATCGACATCGGTAATATTTCTCACCCATTTCAAATGATAGCCTAAATGCCTAAAATAATTAGCCATCATGTCAAATACAATCATGCATCGGGCATGACCTAAATGACAATGATCATAGACCGTCACACCACAGACATACATCGAGACTTGATTGGGTGTGAGTGGTTTAAATACTTCTTTTTTTTTGCTTAAGGAATTAAATAAAGTGAGCATCATCAGTCCTGTTTGATTTTTTCCCAAGTACTTTTTAAATCCACCACGCGATGATATGCGGGTGTTCCTTCTAATTTTTTAAAGTATCCAATCCGTTCGAATTGTACGACCTCCCCTACTTCTAATTGTTGTAAGGCTGGCTCAACAAACGCTTGGGTGATTTGCTTTGAATCTGGGTTGATATAATCACAAAAGTTATCTAAAGCACCAGGATTTTCGTGCGTGAATAAACGATCGTAAATGACAACGTCGACTGGAATCGATTGTGTCGCTGAAACCCAATGGATGACCCCTTTTACCTTACGACCGACGGGGTTTTTACCCAAGGTTTGGGGATCAATGCTTGCATGAATTTCTACAATATTTCCATTCGATGTGATGACCTCATCACATCGAATGATATATGCATTTCTTAATCGCACTTCCTGACCAGGTGCTAATCGAAAAAATTGTGAACTCGGTTCCATCATAAAATCGGTTTTTTCAATATAAATTTCTTTGGTCAATGGTAAATCACGGCTCAAGGACGGATTTAATATCAAATCTTCAGGAAGATTAGTAAGGACCACTTTAATAGGGTCCATTACTGCCATATAACGATCTGCAGTTGAATTGAACTGTTCCCGCACACAATCTTCTAAGACACTGAGATCAATAATCGAGTCACTGCGAGAGATTCCAATGATGTTACAGAATTTACGTAGCGCTTGGGGTGGATAGCCACGGCTTCTCATGCCACGAATCGTTGGCATCCGTGGATCATTCCAACCGCTCACATAAGCATCTTCCACTAGTTTTCTTAATTTACGCTTACTGGTGACGGTATGTGATATGTTTAATCGAGAAAACTCTGTTTGTATCGGTTGTGCAGGCACGGTACAGTTTCCAATGAACCAATCATACAAAGGCCTGTGATCCTGAAACTCTAAGGTACATAATGAGTGTGTGATCAATTCAATGGCATCGCACAATGGGTGAGCGAAGTCATACATTGGGTAAATACACCAGGCATCCCCTGTGCGAGGATGTGGGATATGTCGAATACGGTACAATACAGGGTCACGCATATTGACATTGGAAGATGCCATATCTATTTTTGCTCTTAATACATGCGCACCATCTGGAAACTCCCCTGCCCGCATACGCTGGAACAAATCGATATTCTCTTCTGTAGAGCGTCCGCGATAAGGGCTCTCTTTACCAGGTTCTTGTAATGTCCCACGGGTGGATCTGATATCTTCAGCGCTTTGACTATCGACAAAAGCAAGGCCTTTATTAATCAATTCACATGCCCATTGATAAAGTTTTTCATAAGAATCGGATGAATATGTTACATCACACCAATGGTATCCAAGCCATTTGACATCATCAAGAATCGCATCGATATATTCCTGCTCTTCAGTTAATGGATTGGTATCATCAAATCGCATATAACATTGACCCTTAAATTGATCAGCAAGGCCGAAATTAAGGCATATTGATTTAGCGTGCCCAATGTGTAAATACCCGTTTGGCTCTGGTGGAAATCGGGTAATTAATTTAGCATATTTACCCTGTTGAAGATCAGTTTCAATCATTTGTGCTATAAAATGATTGGGCGATTTATCTTTTTCAACAGTCATAGTTTACCTTATATATAAAAATAGATTAAATTAAAAACCAGGGACCTAATGATTCTTGTGGTATTCCAAAGTGTTCAGGATATGTAACCCCCACTAAGTATAAACCATAAGGAGATGCCGTTTCAGCACCTAAACGTCTGTCTTTAGCCTCTAAGACCTCAGCGACATGTATAGGCACATGTTTTCCAGAACCGACTGAAATCAATACACCAGCAATATTTCTCACCATATGATGTAAAAAAGCATTTGCAATGATATCAATAATAATAAAATTGCCTGTTCGCATCACTTTCAGCATTCTTACATCACGTAATGGCGTCTTTGACTGGCACTCAATTGAGCGAAAAGATGTAAAGTCATGCTTTCCAATTAAATATTGGGCCGCTTGATGCATAGCTGAGTGATCTAAATGCCGGTATTGCCATGAAACATGGCTTCTCAGTAATGCAGGACGTATTTGAGAGTTAAAAATAACATATCGATAGCGTCTGGCTGTAGCAGAGAATCGCGCATTAAAATCATCTGAGACATTAAAGGCGTGTCGAACACTGACGTCTTTAGGTAAATTACTGTTTGCGCCATTGACCCACGCCCGAAGGGAACGATGGTTTTCGGTGTCAAAATGCACAATTTGATTATTCGCATGCACGCCGGTATCTGTTCGACCAGCACAGACAATTTCAATAGCATGATTGGCAATCTTAGATAAAGCTTCTTCAACATGGCATTGTACTGTTCTTAAACCGTGCTGTGTTTGCCAACCATGATACTGACTGCCATCATATTCAATTTTTAAGGCAATTCGCATTGGTTTTCCCAATAAATTTTATGAATCTATATGATTCTCTTCGCATTGTCTAGGACAATGCTATCTTTATTTCTTTATGTTAATATTATATATAATTTTTTTACAATATTGAAATTTTAAGGTTTTATATGTCTGCGATAATTCTGAGTGGTGTCGAACTTTCAGCACAATATCGTTTAAAAATCGCTAACGAAATATATAAAATTCAAAATATTGTTCCTCGATTAGTTGTTATCTTAGTCGGCGATTTTGCACCCTCTCAAATTTATGTTGCTCACAAAGAAAAAGCTTGTCGCGATGTTGGAATTGTCTGTGATATCTTTCGACACAATTCTACCATCACAGAAGCGCAATTGATTAAACAGATAGAGCAACTCAATGAAGATCCCAGCGTACATGGAATACTGATTCAATTGCCTTTGCCGGCACATATCAATGTCAATCATATTATTGAAAAGATTGATCCCAATAAAGATGTGGATGGTTTTCATCCCCTTAATTTAGGATTGTTGGCTTTAGGCATACCAAAACTTAGGGCTTGCACGCCTTATGGGATTATGCAGCTACTCCATGCATATGATATTGATGTTAAGAGCAAAGATGCATTAATGATAGGGAAATCAAGAATTGTAGGTCTTCCAATGTCAATGGAACTTCTAATGCATCAAGCCACGGTGACCACATGCCATTTAGAGACGCGTCATTTACAAGATAAAATTAAAAATCATGAGATTATTATCGTAGCCACTGGACATAGAGGCATAATTGATAAAGATAGTTTCATGCCCCATCATATTATTATTGATGTAGGTATCCACAGAATCAACAATCAGATATGTGGAGATGTTGATTATCATAAAGCACATAATATCGTTAAAGCTATAACCCCGGTCCCAGGTGGTGTAGGCCCTATGACAATTACAGCTTTACTACAAAATATTTTGTGCGCTATTCAACTACAGAATACTTAGGATTCTTTACCATCACCCCAATCGAATTCTTGATGAATCTCTTCTTCGTAGTCATCTAGTTCCGACAGAAGCTTCCTTTGTTCCATACGTTCTTCTAGTTTTTTACGAATCCCCCATTTATTATCAGGTTTTTCTTTGGAACTAGAAAGCTCATCTTCCAGGTTTTTGATATCATTAATATCAAAAACCTCATCATCAGCATCAGTTGAATATCTTTTTTCATCCCATTGTAAGCTCATGAAAATACCCCATTACCAATGTTCTTATTATCATTATAGCAAAAATATTAAACATGTAGGTTGAAATAAGGTTTTTTTATATTAAGTCTAATGCACGTGATTAGGGGTGTCGTTCATCTCAACTAACTTTCTAATGAGATTTAAAGCAATCACGTTTTTTAATTTATCATATAATATTTGATTTTGTTCTTCGAGATCTTCTAACGTATTCCTACTCCAAGTGATGCATTTTACTTTGTTATTTGTCAAAGTGGTAGCTGATGCGTTATCTGATGATAAAAAACTCATTTCACCAATAAAAAAATCTGAACCGAGTGTTTTTACAATTTTATCATTTTTAATTATAGCTACAGTTCCTTCCAAAATGATAATGAGTTCTTTTACGGGTTTATTTTGTTGAGTCAAATGAACGCCCTGTTCCAAGTTTTTGGTTTTTGATAACTTATAAAGTAACATAAATTCTTTGGGAGTCATTTTTGAAAACATTTTATAATACAATGCCTTTAACTCAGTAGGCATAAAAATTGGAATTCTATCCAGTAACATTTTTGTTATTTGTATTAGATTAATTAAAATGTATATAAATCCACAAATAATCGTAATTTGCACACTTCTTGTATGCTGATAATCATCGATAAAGCCGCTAATAATGTCTGGAATAGATGAAACAATCAAAAAAACACGCAAATAGAGGAAGTTGGTTAACATGTATGACAAAATAGTCATTAAATCAGTGAGTATAGATAATATATCCGACATCTCTTCGTCTCTTCCTATGTTCCAATAAAAACGCTATTACTTAATCATCATAACTATAAATAGATAAAAACCAAAAGAATAATTACTTTTATTTTCCGTGACAGTTCTTAAATTTCTTCCCATTTCTGCAATAACAAGGACCATTAAGAGATATTCGATGGGTTTGTGATGGTATAATGTGGCCATCAACATAATACC
>JAKFUY010000015.1 GCA_021732495.1 Legionellales bacterium
TAATCTTTTAATATATTTTTCAAGATAGGCAATAAATTCACTTTCTTGCCATTCACATCGATACCCAGCTCAACATCAAACCAATTGCTTTCCTGACTTTCCTCTATAGAAGAATACCAACTGTGATCATCATCTTGCACGACGTGATAAGGATAATCGGCATCATATTCAATCATCCATCCCATGGCTTTTAATTTTGGAACCACATATTTGTCAAATTCCAAACACATGTTCTCAACCATGCTTAAACAAAAGCAAAAAGAAAAATCTCTAAACGTCTTGTTGGTGTACTGCGTCTCATTCATCGGGAAAGCTTTAGCTTGACGTAAAGTCTCTATTGCTTTTTTTTCAGAGATTAAGTCACGTTTGATAGTAATACGTTCATGGTTACGTAAAAATTTAAAATCAGAATCAATTCTCTGCCAGGGTATACGAACTCCTTGATAATCGAAGCTAAGCTCTGCCATTGCCATGGTATATTGTACCATGCCCGCTCGGGTTCTTTCCTTCCAATCTTTCGATAGAAAACGCAGGTGAGGAATAGGAAGCACATCTGTCAATGTTGTAACGACAATCGCTTTAGGGGGCCCCAATGCTTTTAGAATAGGGGTTTTATCCAAAAAATTAGAAACATAATGGGTATGTTCTGCTTGTACACTTGGCATACTTAGAAGATTTCTTAATATTTTGATAGACAAGGGTTGTTGAACAGGAAAAATGCTGGCATCGCTTGGATCATATCCCCAAAGATTTTCAATAAAGAAAAATTTTATACCCTCGTGGTCACCATTTAATTTTAATTGCTGGGCGCCATCTTTATCAGTCACCCATAGTAATTGCGCTGATTTTGGCTCGGCTAAAGATAATATTCGCTTTTGATCGTTATTCCAAAAACAACGACCGGTATCAATGATCTGCTTTAATGTTTTTTCATCAGCATCTAAAGTTAATTTGTATTTGCCATCATAGGCAAAAGAATTTCTCATCCGTTGACTAACTTCAAGCTCACGAATCAGAGCATGATCGACTTTAAGCAAATGCGATTTTTGCACAACACTGCTGTTTGAAAATTTCTTTTTCCCACCCAATCCACCGACTTTTAAATGTCGAATTAACTCTAGACCTACCGATATTTCAGGGACTTTTATCGACATATGATGCAAAAAGTAATATAGACCAAAAGTATTATCGACAACATCAACATTTTGATTTTCTTCAAGTGATTGATTGATGGACCTAAACCAATTTTGCAAATATAAAGGGTTATCTTCGTCATCTTGAGATGACTGATAATGATATAAGAGAGCTACAGCGTGTTTGCACGAATATTCTATCGGACAAGAACAGAGTGAAATTAAATTTATCCTTCCATTTTTTTGAAATGCTGTAATGGATGTTTGGTAAATATCACGTCCCTGAACGAAGGATTTTAATTCTGATCTATTGGGTGCAAGATCAGTGTACGTGATATTTGAGACGCGCCCTTCTTCGAAATATTTTTTTCCCTCCAAGCGGGCGGATGCTCCAAAAAGAGGGTTGAAATCCAAGGTTTTTAACACATGCAAGATTGACATTTGATGAATAATAAATGAGTTTATTTGGTACATTTTATCATTAAAACATCACAAGTGAAACCATGCGTTGCTAAAACCATTTAGTGAATGCTATGATTAAGCTATCTAATAGACGAGGTGCATGATGAGAAAAATCATTATCAGTATGTTCGTTTTATCCTGTGGTATGTCGCAGGCTTTTGATTTAAAAAACTGCGCTGACAATGCCAAAACGACCAGCGATACCAAGCACTGTATTTCTATCGCCATAGACCAAGCAGATAAAGAACTGAATGCGACTTATCAAGCCTTAATGCAAGCAAAGTCCACTGGTTTTTCTAAAGAGACCCTTCAAAAAGCACAACACGCATGGATTCAGTTTCGTGACTTAAATTGTAGCGTTTTGAACCAAGGAACCATCTCTCAAGAGCTCAACATGAATTGCATCCTAGAGACCACCAAAGCCAGAACCCAGGAACTTAAGGAATTAGAAAAATACCTTTGATACGAGATCGATTATGAAAAAAATGATTGTCAGCACTTTATGTTTATACACAGGGATGTTAATGGCATTAGATCTCGAGCAATGTCGAAATAAAGCAATATCGACGATTGATATGGTTAATTGCTATGAAATCGCATTAGATGCTGCCGACAAGAAAATGAATAAAACCTACCATGCATTAATGAAAGCAAAAGTGTATTCACCTGTTAAACTGAAAAAAGCGCAACAAGCTTGGATCAATTTTCGCGACTTAAATTGTCGCATTTATGAGGGAGGCACCATATTTCAAGTGCAAACCATGCATTGCTTTGTTGACACCACTGAAGCGCGAATCAAGGAACTTAAGGCCTTATGTCAAGGCTTAGGTGATACACCTTATTGTTGATTTAATCTATCTCGATTAGTCATACTATAAGGCTCTATAGCGCTATACGTTGCTCATCTCTCTCCAAAAACACTTTATATCCACAAGCATGTGAAATATTAATAAAATTGCTTAATTTGATATCTTCTTGTGTTCCTGAGCGAATATTTTGAATAACTGTTGGCGATAATCCTGATTCATTAGCTAATTTACGAACAGACTTATGCGCTTTATCCATCATAGTATGAATAGTTTCGGAAAGTAGAAATTCATTATATTCCTTTTCAAACTCTTCTCTAAAAGTTGCATCTTGCATCTCTCGCTCAAATGTTGAAAGTGTATGTTTAGTCATAATAATCCCCTCTCTTAAATCGGGCTATGTAAGAATCTCGCTTTTTTAGAGCATTTTCTTTTTCACCAATAGGCAATTTTTGTTGTTTTTTTCTAAACCCATTGGTCACAATGATTTTTCTTCCTTCATAAAAGAAACATAAAAATCTATCTGGCTTAGGTTTAAATGCATATATTTTATCCTCTTCATAACGAAATTTAGTTTTGTCATGAATTTCGCCAGAATCTCCTATTCGTTTGAATAATTTCAAAAGTTGAATGCGCTCTTGTACAGTCAACTGATTGTAATATTCCAATGCATCACTGTGATATTTCTCATCAAAATACCATTCTATGGTGTAAGCATCTCCGCTATAAGCAACATGCTCTATATTCTTATTCATAATTGTACCACTATAATTGTACGATGTCAAAATTTTATCAACTGGAACCTATTGATTCATCCAAAGTTAAATATCGTTAAAACTAGCGCGAGAAATATTGAGTGTTTTACAAATATCATCAATGCTCTTACCATCATTTTTGTGCATACGTTTAGCCATCAGAACTTTCGGATTTTTGGGCGATATTTTTTTCGTCCATCTTTTCGACCCCTTGCACGAGCTGCTTCTAATCCAGCTTTAGTTCGTTCTTGAATGAGCCTTCTTTCAAATTGAGCCAGAGATGAGAAAATATTAAAAATTAACTCCCCTGAAGCGGTGGTTGTATCAATAGCACCATCGCATAATGAGCGAAACCCTATTCGCTTCTTTCCAAGATCCTCTACCAAAGTTACTAAATGCGGCATAGAACGGCCGAGACGATCTAAGCGCCATACCAACAAAGTATCTCCGCTTTCAAGGATGTCCATACATTTATCTAGCCCTGGTCTTTCAGTTCTGACTCCAGAAATATGATCGATAAATATTCGGAAAAATGAAACTTTGTTTTATAAGATGAATAGATGATACACTAACGAATGTTTTTTAACTCCAAATTTTTTCTCTTAACAAACGAACGTTTTTTGAGACATCATGCCTTTTGATTTTTCAACCGAAAAACAATGTCAGTCTTATGCAAAATATCCTGTGACCTTGTCGCAAGCTCAACTTGATAAATATTTTTACCTAGATAATAAGGACAAGGAATTTATTTATACCTGTCGTCGTGATTACAATAAGTTTGGGTATGCAATACAATTAACCACTGTAAGATTTCTTGAAACCTTTCTCACAAATCCAATAGATGTTCGCCAATTCACAAGTGAAGTGCTACAGAGTTGGTAAGTGATAGATCTGGGAAATTATTCCCCAAGGTTGTTTCCTTTTTTGCGAATATAACCAATCCAATTCTACTTTAACAACAGTTTGATTTAAAATATTTCTGCATGGTTAATTCAATACAGAACCAGAAGAGCCTCATGCATCCCCCAGTCAATAGGCCTATTGGCCCTTTGGGTACATGTGGCGATACACAGAACTGGAATTTTTATCCGTCTAGTGCTAATGGCTGTAATGTCTCAAAGTTTTGATGCATCACTTCCATGGGGGGGTTATATTCTAGGACCTTTCGGGGACGATTGTTAAGCTTATCCTCAATAAGTCTTTAAAATCCACTGATTTAGGCAGGTATTTTCGAATCAGACTGTTCGTGTGTTCATTCAGTCCCCGCTCCCAAGAATGATATGGGGTTGCAAAATAACAATATGCATTTAGGTCTTCTGCAATGAGGTCATTATCTCTTTCATTGCAATACGAACATTCTTAGCCGTTTTTCGTCCAATTTTTTTTATCCGGGTGAATTTTGAATGGCGGTCAACAACTGTTTAAGGCGACCTGAAATTTTTCAGGTCGCCAATCATTTATTAGGTGCGATAGCCTCTATCTCCAGTGTTTCTTTTAATTTCACTGCTTTGAGATCTTATATCTCGGGTCACGTGATAATAGTCTCCTTGGGTTCTACCTTGAGACTATCAACTTTCCGTGATCCAATCTAGCTTTTGTCTAGTTTATATCCAGTGTTGCACTTCGTGGTTGAAAGGGAGTGGTACTATCTCTCAACTTTTCGTGAACCATTACCATTGCCCTGTCTTCTTTGACCATTTGGCTTTGAATGTTGATTGCGCTTTTGCTCCCATTTTTGAGCGACTTTACGCTTTAATGCATTAGGGTTTGCGCTTGAAGGCACAATATGAGTGGCCTCAAATCCCTCAACATCTTCTCTAGGTATCATTTTTTGGGTAATTTTTTCAATTTGTTTTAAACAGAGAAACTCATCTGCACTCACAAATGAAATCGCACGCCCAGTTTTTCCAGCACGTCCGGTTCGACCAATACGATGTACGTAATCCTCAGGTACCTGCGGCAAATCAAAATTTACAACTAAGGATAAATCATCAATATCAATGCCGCGTGCTGCAATGTCGGTTGCAATTAAATACCGAACACCGCCTTGTTTAAACTCCTGCAAGGCTTTTACCCGTTGCGATTGGCTTTTATCACCATGAATAGCAATTGAGGTAATCCCATCTTCAGCCAGCTTTTTAACCAACTTATTGGCACCATGTTTAGTCTTAGAGAAAATCAAGGCTTGCGGCCATTGTTGAGAACGAATTAAGTGTGACAATAATTCCGTTTTCTTCGCTTTATCTACTGGATGCATCATATGCGTTACTGTAGTGGCTGTCTGATTCGCTGGAGAAACACTAATTTCAACAGGGTCTTTTAAAAACTTTTGCGCAAGTTCTTTCACTTCTTTGGGAAAGGTTGCTGAAAATAATAAGGTCTGTCGACGTTGTGGTAATGCGGATAAAATACGACGGATATCGTTGATAAAGCCCATATCAAACATTCTATCTGCTTCATCTAATACCAAATACTCCAATTGATCAAATCGAATAGCACGTTGCTGCATCAAGTCTAATAAGCGACCAGGGGTTGCAATTAAAATCTCAGTACCATTTCTCAAACGCATCATTTGAGGATTAATTTTAACGCCGCCATAAACAACGGTCGTTCTTAATCTTAAAAACTGTCCATATTCTTGGATGTTTTCAAAAATTTGTAACGCCAACTCTCGTGTTGGTGCCAAAATCAACGATTTGGCTTGATTGCCATTGGCTCTTGGTTTGGGATCAAGTAGCTGCATGAGTGGCAATGCAAAGCTGGCTGTTTTTCCTGTTCCTGTTTGAGCAGAGGCTAAAATATCGCGACCTTGTAGTACCACTGGAATCGATTTCAATTGAATATCAGTAGGTTGTTGATAATTGAGTTTTTCTAAAGCCTTCAATAAAGATTCATTTAAGCCTAATTGATTAAAATTCATGATGTTCCTTGATTTATTGTCAATAAATTTGACAAATATAATTGACCTGCGCACATTTTACACTTTTTTGTAACTTTATGCACGCATTATTAAAGATCGGAGAAGGCAAAACTCATTACTTTGGCAATCGAGTCCTGTTTCAATAAGATGGAAATTAACCTATCAATTCCTAGTGCCACACCACTACACTCTGGCAAACCGTGTTGCATCGCTGCCAATAACAGATGATCCATTTCCATTACAGGAAGCCCCATCTGCCTTCTTAATTGTAAATCCTCCTCAAATCGTAATCGTTGTAGGCTCGCATCGGTCAGCTCATGAAAACCATTCGCCAATTCCACACCTTGCCAATACACTTCAAAGCGATGAGCAACTGGTCCTTGTACTTTCGCCAAACAAGCCTGTGAAGCAGGAAAATCATAGACCACCACAGGTTCTAAATATGTTTTTCCTAAAAAAGGCTCAACCACCATAGCCATCAACAAATGTAAGTGCTGATCTTTGGGCTCATCTGGGGCAAGCACGTTACCTAAGTCGAAGCGTTCACAGACCTTTTGCATCTCTTGTAAACTCGCCTCGAGTGGATTGAGATGACAAGCTTTTTCAAAAGCTTCTTGGTAGCTCATGCGTTTAAAACATGGCACATCAGATAAATGTTGAAACAACTGCTCCATTTCATCAATTAAATACCAATGATCGACATCCAATTGATACCATTCCAATAAACTAAATTCTGGATTATGCCATCTGCCACATT
>JAKFUY010000221.1 GCA_021732495.1 Legionellales bacterium
AAGCCCACGCGATATTCATGTATCTTAATTTCCTTGGGCACACCTACCAGCATCTCATTTCTCCGTTTTGAGTTCTTTAAGCATTTCAGGAACCAGTGTGAATAAATCCCCCACCAGTCCATAACTGGCAATCTCAAAAATGGGAGCATCGGCATCACGGTTAATAGCAACAATTGTTTTTGAATCTTTCATACCTGCTAAATGTTGTATGGCACCTGATATTCCAATGGCAATATACAGTTCAGGGGCTACAATTTTGCCAGTTTGTCCGACCTGATAGTCATTTGCAATAAAGCCCGCGTCGACAGCCGCACGTGTAGCCCCTACTGCTGCACCTAAGGCATCTGCCAGTTGCTCAACCAGCTGAAAGTTTTCTTGACTACCAAATCCTCTACCACCGGATACGACAATACGCGCACTTTGAAGATCAGGTTTTTCTTCATGACGATAAGGCTCTTTTAATACCTTGGTTCGAACATCATCAGCCAACGGTGATATCGACTCTATAGGACATGCCTGGGTTTTAGATGAGACTTTTTCAAAACGACTTGCTCTAAATGTCAAAATGACCTGTTCACTTTCAAATGTTTCTTTTGCCAATGCATTTCCTGCATAAATAGGTCTTACAAAACATTTTGGCGTTATCACTTCCAGGACATCACTTAACATAGGCTTATCCATAAGCCCGGCCATTCTTGGGAAAATATTTTTAGAATGGGTCGATGAAGCTGCAACAATATGGGTAAATTGAGGGGCGATACTCACCAGTAAAGCCGCTACCGGTTCAGCACGAAACGGGAAATAGTATTTAGCCTCTGCAACGAGGACCTTATCAACACCATCAAGGAGAGCCACACTCGATGCTATTTCAGAAACATGAGAACCTAAGACAATTGCAGTACAACTTCCACCTAAGGACTTCGCTGCCGTCACTGCATTTAACGTTGCAGGATGAAAATGTGTTCCATCATGCTCAATCCATAATAATGTGCTCATCAGTACTCCATTACTAAGCGATAATAGGTCGAATTTTTTCTAAAAGTTCAGCAAGGCTTTCAACCATGATCCCTTTTTGACGTGTTGGGGGTCTTAAAATTTCATTGGTATGTATCTCACCATCAGCTAAGACCATATTCAATTCTGCAATAGGGATAACCGCCAATGGTTTGTTTTTAGATTTCATAATATTAGGCAAAGTGGCATATCGAGGCTCATTCAAGCGTAGATCAACACTGACTACCGCAGGCATTGCGATCTCAAGTTCTTCAAGTCCCGCGTCAGTTTCTCGCACCACTTGTAACTTTTTACCTAAAAATACGAGTTTCGAAGCAAAAGTTGCTTGAGGCCAATCTAATTTTGCAGCCAACATTTGAGGCGTTTGATTGGCATCACTATCGATAGCTTGTTTTCCCATCATCACCAGCCCTGGCGATTCTTTTTTAACAACTTCCAGAAGAACTTTCGCGATGGATAATGAATGCAAAGGCGCATCATTCTCAATTAAAATGGCTCTATCAGCACCTAGTGCCAATCCATGGCGCAAGGTTTCTTGACAATTTTTATCGCCAATCGAAACACAAATAACTTCAGTGGCATGACCTTGTTCTTTAAGACGAATGGCTTCTTCTAAAGCAATTTCATCAAACGGGTTCATAACCATCTTCACTTGATGGGTTTCCACACCTGTACCATCTGGTTTGACACGAATTTTGACATACGGATCGATGACCCTTTTTACCGGCACTAAAATTTTCATGTTATCCCTAACCTTGTAAAGATTAACTTACAATTTTCCAGGTTCCATCTGCTTTTCGACATGCTTTACCATATACTTTTTCAGTTTTACCACCAATGATGGCATAAGTAGTATATTCACGACAAGGTTGATCATTCTTATAGTACGTTTTCGTCGGCTGAATCTGATAATGATTGCCATTATCTGGATTTTTCCAAGATTTTGCTTCACCTGTCGGGGTATTTTCTAAGGCCGATTGCATTTGCATACGGTCAACTTTATCCATGAACTTACCTAGTTGTGCTCCTAAAACAGTTCCCAGAACCGCCCCGCCGACAGCTGCAATTACTTTTCCTGAGCCGCCGCCAATCGTACTACCCAATACGCCCCCAGCAACACCACCAGCTACCGAACCAACTTGCTCATTGGTGATAGAAGAACAACCACAAAGTAGCAACATCAGCATAGAAACACTTAATTTTTTCATTTTTTAAGCCTACCTATTATAAGTACAAATTTAATAACCTTTCACGCGGACCGACTTGGCACATCAATTCATAGGGAATGGTTCCTGCTTGTTTGGCCACATACTCTATAGGTACGTTAGCACCCCATAATTCTACTGGATCGCCAATCTGAACGCCAGAGCAATCTGTGATATCTACGGTCACCTTGTCCATAGAAACGCGTCCGACGATAGGCACTTGATAAGAACCTATCTGAACAAAAGTGCCATCCTTAATATGTCTTGGATAGCCATCACCATATCCGACAGGAACCACGGCAATTTTTGATATTCGTTGGGTAACATAGGTCGCACCATAGCCAATAGATTCATGGGCTTCCAATGACTGAATAGCCATCACCACTGAAGAAAAGGTCATCACCGGCTTCAAATGGAGCTCGGTGGCTAATACATCAGGTATTGGAGAAGCACCATATAGAGCCAAACCAGGTCGAATATGACTCCCTAACATACTTGGAGAGGTCCAAATGGCGGCAGAGTTGACAGCACTTAAAGGACCATCCCAAGTGGCAATGAGCGCCTGCCAATCGTTTATCTGCTTTTGATGCAAGGGATGCTGGGGCGTATCAGCACAAGCAAAATGCGTCATCAGTCCAATCTGACTATCTACCCAAGAACAAATCTTAAGCTTGAGGAATACCTCATCAAATTGACTCCGTTTAAACCCCAAGCGATTCATACCCGTATTGATTTTAATCCATACCTTAATAGGCGAATCGCATGGCGTATTTAAAAGCCATTCTAATTGCAAAGGATGATGAATCACTAACTCAAATCCCTGCTCTGAGACTGTTTTCAATTCACATGGCTCATGAATACCTTCGAAAAGTACACAAGGATCTAACACACCAAAACGACGGATTTGCATCGCCTCAGCAAGAAATGCAACCCCAAACGCATAAACCCAACCATGTAATTGTCGTACAACCGTCTCTAAGCCACAGCCATAGGCATTAGACTTGACCATGGCAATGATTTTTTGCTGGGGTGCTTTGGCTTGAATCACCTTAAAATTATGCAGTAAGGCATCAGTGTCGATATGCAAACGAGTACCTCTCATCTGCTAATCTCCTATAAATGATTGATATGCTAAATCTTCAAACCGAGTAAATTGACCTAAAAATGCAACTTTAACGCGTCCAATAGGACCGTTACGTTGTTTGGCAATAATAATTTCAGCTGCACCTTTATCGGGACTATCTTCATTATAAACTTCATCCCGATAAATAAAGCAGATTAAATCTGCATCCTGCTCGATCGCACCCGATTCACGAAGATCTGACATCACAGGACGCTTATCTTGACGTTGCTCTAAACTTCGATTGAGCTGAGACAATGCCACAACAGGTACTCTTAATTCTTTAGCAAGAGATTTTAAACTTCGAGAGATTTCAGAAATTTCGGCGGTGCGATTATCGCCTTTAAAGCCTGGGACCTGCATCAATTGCAAATAATCCACCACAATCAAACCCAATTGACCATGCTCTCGCATCAATCTTCTGGAACGGGCTCGCAATTCAGCAGGAGACAAGCCAGGGGTATCATCAATAAATAAAGGAGCTTCTGACAACATATGTACCGCAGAAGTAACCCGAGGCCAGTCATCATCATTGAGCTGCCCTGTACGGACACGATGTTGATCAATGCGCCCTAAAGAAGACATCATACGCATCGCAAGTGAATCTGCAGGCATCTCCATTGAATAAACCAAGACCGGCAATTTTGATTCAATCGCCGCATGTTCAGCCATATTCATGACCAAAGTGGTTTTACCCATCGAGGGTCGACCTGCCACAATAATTAAATCGGAGGATTGTAGTCCAGAAGTTAAGGCATCTAAATCCTTAAGTCCTGTGCGCAAGCCAGTAATGGTACTTCCTTTATGATACAGCTCATCAATTTTTTCTACCGCTCTGCCCAGTACTGATTTAATATTTTCAGGCCCACCTTTGCTGGGAGTTTGTTCAGCAATCGCAAAAACTTTTTGCTCTGCGAAATCCAATAAATCAATCACATTTCTTTGTTTGGGATGATAGGCACAATCAGCGATTTCATTGGCAACATGAATCAATTGTCTCTGTACTGATTTTTCACGAACGATATCGGTATAAGCACTAATATTAGCAACACTTGGTGTGTTATTGGCAAGTTCAAATAAATAGGACTCCCCTCCTGCCAAATCCAGCTCATCGAGTAGGTGCAATCCGTTAAGAAGCGTGATTACATCAAAGGGTTGTTGTTTTGCAGCCAAATCTTGAATCACACGAAACAAAATACGGTGTTCGGTACGATAAAAATCCTCTTGACAGATTTTATCTTGAATTTTATCCCAAGCCTGATTGTCGAGCATTAAACCACCAATAATGGCTTGCTCTGCTTCAAGTGAATAAGGCGGTTTTTTTACCAGTTCTGCTGCATTAGCTGATTTTGTTGTTGTCATTCACTACCCTCTTGATGTCGGTGCCATTGCTGTGTTCGACCTAACATCGGAATGCCTAAATAAGCACGAACATATAAACTCTGACCTTGCTGTTTTAGTTTTGCCCGATAAACCATGCCATTATGCGGATCTAATATATACCCACTTTCCCAAAGATGTTTTGAATGCTGATCCATATCCCACAAAAATCGCAAACCCTCAATGGGGCGATTTTTCAGTTGACCCTTACAATTGACACAAATATGATTGTCACCTTTTTTCCAATACACATGTTGGATTTTACCTTCTATTTTACCATCTTTTTCATATAATTGAACGATCGCTTTTTTCTGCCCGGTTCTGTCATCAATGGTTTCCCAGGTTCCTAAAATTCCTTTTGTACTTGCAAAAACACCAAAAGAGATAAACCCCATCAAAAATATCGTTGATTTCATTAATTTTTTTTTCATTTCAATCACCTTTTGTTTGGATTTTTTGCAATGTATGCTAATCTGATGTATTAAGCGACTATATAGCATGACACCATGCAAACACAAGATATAATATATCAACATTCACCACAGTTTCTGCCAAAAATTGCAATCAAGTTGGAAAACTTAATTGGTTCAATTTATGAGGCGAAACAAGAAACACATCCTATTATTCATCTTAATGCGCTCAAGAATGTCATTAAAATATTAAACATTATTGATAAACCTGAACTGAAAAGTCGCTTAACCAAAGAATTTTTACGTTTAAGCTATATCCTCCCTGAGTCTCTTAAACTATCTGCGCCAAAACTTTACGATCAATTTCAAATAAAGACTCAAGAATTACAAACACTCACAAACCGCTTTGGATCTAAGTTAAATCATGACGCTTTTTTGCAATCTTTACGATTAAAAACTCAAGACCAATGGCAAGAATGTGAATTACAACCCCCCTATTTATTTCATTGGTTGCATCAAAAACCTGAATTTCGACAAAACATGATTCATCAATGGCTCAATGAACTGAGTGATTTTACAGCTGTTATACAAAACTATCTTGGAATACTACGTCATCTGGTTATCTATGAAGACATTGATGTCAAACATGGGTTTTTCCAAAAACCTATCGTTACCAATCCCCTCTGCCAACTGATTGTTTTAAAAATACCTCAGGATGTTCATGTTGTCCCTAAAATACAGCTGAGCACCCATGCCTTAAGTATTCATTTTACTGAAGCACTGGAATTTGAAAAACAAGCACATCGCTCTTTTAACATCGAGATTGGGATTGTAAGAATCTAATTTTTTGCCACAATTCAAAAAAACCAACATTTAGTTTAATATCAAGCCTTAATTGTGGTAGCCCTTGAACTTCAACCCCTTTGTATCCCGGTATCGCTGCCACATCATCTGTCGCTGTTCCCGGGGAGTTTTTCAAGTAGTCCCTATCACTCATATAATGCACATTTCTTTTCTTCATGCGCGGCAATTAGCTTGGATATCTTCTCAGTCTTATTAAAAAGCTGCGCACCTTCTTCTAACAGCTGAGAGAATCCTCATATTTTTTACAGATATCATTTAATGTTGCTTCATTTTTTATTGCCTGTTGTATTCTTTGCCATGTTAGCCTCCAAAATAGAGGCTATTATCTCCTAAATTTTAAAATTTTTGTGGTCTAAATTATTGGGGGCAAATTATACCACTTCTTGAACTATGAAGAGATGGAGCCATAGGCAGCGATTCGATATTAATTTTATGCTGTCTAAGTATCTGTCCGATTTTATTGTCAGGCCTACTCAAAAATTCTTTTTCGTCCTGAGTAAATCTCACCGTGTCATCACCTCTTAGCCATTCTTTTAATTTTTTTGCGATATCTATAAAAGCTTGGCTTTCAGTTGATTTATGAGCAGAAAAATCAAAAAATCCTACTCCTTTTGTAGCACCTTCATTTGCTGGTTTAGTCATCTGAATAAACGTTTCAAGACTATCTATCGCTTTGGTTTTTTCTGCTAGCTCTAGTTCTTGTGTTCTCTCGGATAATTGAGTTGCTGCAT
>JAKFUY010000049.1 GCA_021732495.1 Legionellales bacterium
ATCTCCTTGGGTAGTACCTTGAGACTATCAACTTTCCGTGGCTCACTCTAGCTGTTGCTTAGTTTATTACCACTGTTGCACTTCGAGGTTGAAAGGGCGGATTAATTATAAAGGATGAATCGAAACTAAGTTAGGGAGATTGCAAATGGATTTTATTGAATCAGTTTTAGAAAAAGCAGGTATTATCAAAGGCATTGATATAAAAGCAAATCATGATGTATTCAATTTGATTGAAATAATTCAGGTTGAGAAAGATGTCAAAATTATTAATGAAAATGATGATGTTAAAGATATTTATATTCTAGCTTCAGGAAAACTTGCTGTATGTAAAATAAAAGGGGGTTCAAATTTTGAACTACTCGAGCGTGATAAAGTTGGAGATATCATTGGAGAAATTGCTTCGCTTTGTGATCAAAAACGCACTGCAACAATTATTGCAAAAGAAAAATCCACCTTATTTAAGATAAATCCCTCTTCATTGGAAGCATCTTCAGTAGGTCAGATTATTTTAAAAAACATAGCTGTTAACGGATTAAGAAAAATTGATTTTGCAAATAAGGCCCACCTTGATTCTTTAGAAAAAGAGCAGAAATTGTTAGAGGAACGGGTTGAAAATGGTTTGTTATTTGTAACTATTGTTCTTGGTTTTACGCTTTCAGTGATTTGCAATGGTATAATGAATATTTTCCATATTCCAATGGATGCACTGGCAAGTTGGGTGTTAATTTTAATTTTTTTAATTCCTGTTGCTTATTTCATACACAAACAATCATTACCCTTGAATACAATGGGTTTTACAACAAAGAATTTAAAATATTCACTTGTTCATTCACTTATATGGAGCACATTAAGTATAATTGTTGTTTTAGTCTCAATATATATTTTGACTTTATTTACAAATCATCCAATAACGCATTACCTAAATTTTAATTATCTATTTGACTTAACTCAGCCAATTTATTTTTTTCATAGCTTTTTGCAAGAGTTAGTCGCTCGTGGCTGCATACAAGGCTCTATCAAAAAATTATTAAATGATTCAACAGGAGGGCTTTCGATTGTAGTAGGTTCTATGATTTTTTCCTCTTTTCATGCACAGTTTGGTTTAATCGTTGTTTTTGCTACTTTCTTGAGTGGCTTGGTTTTTGGATATATCTATAATAAAGATCAGAATTTAGCAGGCGTATCATTATTACATTATGTTTTAGGCACTATAATGTTCATGTTCCTTTTTGCTAAATAGAATGTAGTATCCTAAAAGTTATAATAAACTTGAAGGTATGGATTTTATGGGATTGGAAAAACATTGAGTGCATTTGGTGTTTGAATCCCATTATCCATTTAAGATTGCATATATTATTGTTTTTTTAATGATGACAAAGTCGAGATAATATACGAAGCTAATATAGAAACTTGCAATACTATAATTTTGAACGTGTTAATGCTCACCGTTATTGACAGACTTAAATGTTTAAAAGCATTCATTATAGCGTATTTGCGATAAAGAACTTTTGAGTGATCGATTCTAGTCAGACCTTTGAGTAGAGGATGATATGTTAAACTTTATTTATTTTATATTTTTCACTTTTATTGCATTTTCAGTAGGAACGCTAATTTTTGACTTCTGTCACTATGGGATGCATCTTTGTTTGAAATCCAAAAATAAGATTTTACGTAAAATTGGGCAATTACATCTAGCACACCATAAATTTTTGCCTCCATCGTTAGTGATTGACGAAAATGCACGAAAAAAAAATATGTTTTATCATGTTATTTTCGAATATTTAATTCATTTAATCGGGATTTTTAGTTGTCTTCTATTTTTGCCTAAAGGACCCGTAATGATTGCGTTTTTGGTACAAACAGGCTTCTTTTTTTTCACTTGCTGCATGAAAGGGAATGATTTACATCACCGTACTTTAGATAGAGTTTCTCCAGATCGAGGTGTTTTTTTTGTATACAAAGACTATCATGCCATGCATCATATTTATCCAAATTATTTTTTTAGCTCTTATTTACGTTTATTAGACATTATTTTGGGAACCGCAATTGTTTTGAATAACAAACAAGTTGTGATGACAGGCGTTAATGGTGCGCTGGGCTCACAAATGAAGCTATTATTGGAAAAAGAAGGAGCGAAAGTCACGCCATTAAAATTTGGAACCGATTATACTTCCGAACATTATGAATCTTTAGTGCCAGCTTTAAGAAATGCAGATATTTTAGTCCTTTGTCATGGTACAAAATATGACAATACCCAACAGGCAAATTGTGATTCATATGTAGAGATAATTCAGTTATTTAAAAAAGTTTATAAGAAAAGACTGGTACCCGTTGAAGTGTGGGCTGTGGGCTCTGAAATTGAATGTCATCCTTGTTTTGGCATAGAGAGTCTAGAAAAATATGCTCAATCCAAACGAAATTATTCTAAATATGCCAAACGCTTTTTTTGTGATCCAGAAATTCAATATAGGCATTTGGTTCATTCAGGATTCACCTCCAGGATGGGACGAGGATTAATGTCAGCATCTTTTGCGGCGTTCATTACATTATTTTTAATTAAACGTGATTTTAAGTATGTCCCCGTCACTTACACAGGCATTGCTTTTATTAATTATTTTCGATATTTTTTAAATAAAAAAAATCCCAGTTAGTCAAATATAGTCAGTTGATGTTTAAT
Source organism: Legionellales bacterium (assembly GCA_021732495.1). Lineage (GTDB taxonomy): Bacteria > Pseudomonadota > Gammaproteobacteria > Legionellales > Legionellaceae > UBA2653. Next base: position 2,678 of record JAKFUY010000049.1, read on the forward strand.
GGGGTTTGACTCTCCAGATAAGGAATACTAATCATTGTCATCAGCTTGAGAATTCTCAATATGAGCAAATTTTCTCTCATTAGCGGTGTTAAATTTATTAACCATCTCTTATCATTCGCTTTGATTATTTCTGAGTGCTAACACTTAATCTATTTCATATGCACGTATTTTTTTCAATATTAGATTGACAACCTATTGCATCAATAATAACAATTCACCCGTTAAGTTCAAGTATTTTGAGCAGTTGAGTGAGGTCAAGTTCATCGACCCATAGATAATAGCTTGCTTTTGCAAAGTTCCATTTCCTGATGAGCTTTTTGATAACGTTTGAAAAATTTTTGACACTGATAGCTTCGAAATTGTGCTTGAATTTTGGTTGCTGCTTGCTGTTCAATGCTTAAAAAGTTATCAACCACTTGTTTTAGCAACGGTAATTTCTCTTTAGAGCAATAGGTCATACTAAAGTTCGGTGTACAAACTGAATAAATGTTGTTTTTCAATAGGCAATGAATCTGCCCGGCATGCAATCGGCTGTAAATAATGTTAACACTCCCTGCGCCTTTTAAAAAAACCAATTGATTATATTTTTCACTAGCATCTCGATTGCATTCAGTGACACTGGCTAGATAACCTTCCGGCAAGCCATTTTTTCTAAGATTTAGTATCATAGGAGCTTTTGATACGGCATACTGTTTATGAACCCAAAACCATGCCTGATGCTCATGGTGCTCATAAGCCATTTGAGCTTTTATGGATAACAGAAAGGCTTCATGTTTATGCCAGTTATAAATTGGACGAAGACTAAAATCAAAGGGTGTATTTAAGCGTACAGCATGTAAAGAAAATTGCTTAAGTTTGCGAGCTACACACAATTTATCTAATGCGGATGTATAGTCAGGCACGTCAAGAGAAAGGGGTTCGGATAAACTTTCATCAAAGTACATTTGAAGCATCTTTGGCAAACATTGTAAAGTTTTTTTACTAGAGTTAATCGAGATAATCTCTATGTCAGAAAATACACTTCGACACATGTCATATAGAAATTCTGGTGCAAGTATGGCAATCATATCCTTGGATTTGAATGTAACACTGGTTTTTATTTCTGTAACTCGATTGCAATCTGGAATATTTTGATTAGTGAACACACTTTTTTCACGTGCTTGTGAAAAACCATCATCGAGAGTTGAGCTATAAAAAGCAAATTCAGCAGGAGATTTCCCCCCATGAACAATCCTTCTCAAAGGAGATAGTTTTGGTGGTGCTAACACAAAAACCACCTGGTGTATGATACGTTGTTGGATTTCTTGATGGAAAATTTCAGGATTGTTAATTTTTTGTAAAGGGTGATTTCGTTCCAAACTAATACCTGATACCCCAAGATACTCCTCATCAAACGCAGCAGCGTAGGCCAAATTTTTTTCTTCTGAGCTTGCATCTTTCAGATTCACATAATTAACGCAAATACATCCGTTAACAGAGTTTGATTGGGCAGTCTGGTTACTTAATACATGTCTAATTTTATGGGGGCTAACTAGGCCATGCGCTCGAATAGATGATAGTATCTCATGATTAGAAGTGCGATCTGTTGTTATAAATTTCATTTCGGTTGGAGTTTTCATAAGTATGTGTTTTTTGTAGACATTGTGCGAATTCTATCATATGCTCTTTTATTGCACAATAATACATTCCTTCTCTTGCGGTAAATTCTGAAATAAAAAAATTTATTCAATATAATAAATTAACCATGAAATAGTTAATACTTCGATAGTCCTTTTTCAAACAAGGCATCAAATAATTTTTGAGAAATATAGCCACGGTCCCCGACTAATTTACCAATCAAATCCTTAGTGAGTGTTTGAACAGGTTCTCTATCATCAGTTGTAGTTTGAGTGAGCTTAAACGCCATGATTTCAACTTTGTCGTTAATGACAAGGTGTAATTGAAAGCCAAAAAACCATTCCATTGATGATTTTCCTTTTTTCAAATGCTGTTTCAAATATTGAGTGTATAAGCTTTTGAAATCTCTTATGAAATGTTTTAATAAATCATCGACAACGCAATACAACTCAATTTTGACTAAAAATCAGAATCTCAGCTGAATTAGATCACAAAAAGGACAATTATTTCAATATGTTACTTATCTTTTCAATGTCGAACTCACGTTAATTAACAAACCCATCACATTCTTTAATGTAATGGAAGTACCCATCTATGTTAGAGTTGATAAAAAACTTAACGCAGAAGGTGCTTGAGGATGTGGTACAAGCGTGAGATGGATGAGGTTATCCTCAATGTATATGTTCAACCTGGCGCTAAGCAAACGGAGGTCGTCGGATTGCATGGAAACGCGCTTAAAATTCGGTTAAATATTCTTCCTGTTGATGGTCGTGCAAATGAGGCACTAATCGCTTACTTAGCTTCACGGCTTGATGTGCCCGTTAGACAAGTGTCAATAAAAAGAGGTGAAAAGTCCAGGCATAAGGTTATGAGTATTAGGGGCTGTCACGTTAACTTAGATAATTTGTATTTTAATAGCCATTGACAGTTTTCAATGGGAACTAGAAGTGGGTAGAAATGTTTTTGATGGACAAAAAATAATACTCAATTGTCTAGGTAGGCCATATTGGGTATTTGATTCGTGAGTTTATTGCGGAATGTGAGAGGGATATGTTATTGTCTTCGTTTTGATAAAGTGTACTAACATGAAAAAAAAAGTTGTCTTAATTATCCCAACGTATAACGAAGAAGCAAACATTGAGAAGACCATCCATACGGCCTTCTCAGCTTGCAAAGATATTTTGGATAAATGCATTCATATTCTAATATTTGATAGTGATTCACAAGACAGAACTGCCACAATTGTTTCTCAATTACAACGCCAATATTCCATGCTTCATTTGCAAGTGGAACCAAAAAAAACAGGATTGGGCTCCGCTTATAGACAGGCTATGCAATATGCTTTGAATGTTTTAAATGCAGATTTTATTGTTGAATTTGATGCCGATTTATCTCACCCGCCCGCGTATTTACCGGAAATGCTTAGTTTAATCGAAGACTATGATGTGGTGTTTGGTAGTCGATACGTTTTAAATGGTGGTATCAATGCGAATTGGCCCTGGTATCGCCTTTGGCTTTCAAAACTTGGTAATTATGTTGCGCGTTTCTTTTTAGTTTGGAAGTATCGTGATTTTACGTCAGGATTTAGAGTGACTCGCGGGGAACTTTTAAAAAAAGTATTGCCTACACATTTTATTTCCAATCATTACGCTTATAAAATCGAACTCATGTGGCTGCTTATTCAAAATGGGGCCAAAATCTTGGAATACCCCTTTGTGTTTATTGATAGAACCTTCGGTGAAAGCAAGCTTCCAAAAAATACAATTTTTGATTCGCTTCGTGTTGTTTTTCTGCTAAGGCTTAGGAAAATATTGGGTTGTTTTTTGAGATAAAACAAAATATTTTAATGGCAAATTGATTTGTTGGTAATTGGATGGCAGAGGCTTTCCTTTAAGGGTCAAGAAATACGCGCCATCATGCTCTGCGGTAAGACTTAAGGTAGTATACCGAGCAAAATAAGCTACTTCATAATAATGAAAAAATACCTCAGGTGTGGTGGCGATGATTTCATTTTGTGGCAAATGATTATTTAGAACATTGATATCTTCCATCATTGCGCTATCTCGGCTATACCCTCCGACACTGAGCAAACAGTAGACTAAAGCTACTAATGCAAATGACATTGTTATTCGATTAAGTAACTTTAAGTGACCTTGAGCATATCTTGCAATGCTTAGAATGGGCTCCAGACATAGACATGATAAACATAATGTCATCCAAGGGCCTGATTGCATAATATAATTAAAATTAAGTCGTGGACTCAGACCAACAGGCAATGAGCTAATAAGCGATATTAATAAAAAAAGGTGAATCTCTGTCTTTTGGAGAGCAGACTTCCATAGAATAATTACTTTCTTTTTTTCAAGATGTGATGTTATAAAAAAAACAACACATGCAAT
>JAKFUY010000116.1 GCA_021732495.1 Legionellales bacterium
TGCTTGTCCTGCTTGTCCTGCTTGTCCTGCTTGTCCTGCTTATCCTGCTTGTCCTGCTTGTCCTGCTTGTCCTGCTTATCCTGCTTGTCCTGCTTGTCCTGCTTGTCCTGTTTGTCCTGTTTGTCCTGTTTATTTTGTTTCTGCAATAATTTTTCAATGATCTCTTTATTGTATTTCGCATCTGCAAGTTTGGGTTCTAAATGAAGTGCCTGAAGGTATGCTTGAAGGGATTTTTGATAGTCACCTTGTAAAGCCAAGGCATTGCCTAGATTATACCAATCCTGGGCGGTTTTTGGGTGGCTTAACAATTGTACCGCTTCTTGATAGTTTTTGTTTTTATAATAGGAGGCCGCTTGCCAATTGGGATCATTGAACAGTTCCGCCGCTTTTCCATATTGTTTTTTTTGAAACAAGTGATAAGCCTTTTGATCTGCAGTTTGCCACCAATCGATAGGCCATGCACAACTGCCAAACACGCTTAATCCACAAAAAATGATTGTTTTTATACCCATAGTCGCAAAAACCATCCTCTTCGAAACACGGCAAGTAAGGGCATCATGGCCAATAATAAAAACCACCTGCCATCATCTTTATACTGCATCACCGTTTTCCCAGTTTTAAGTGATGCGGTATTTAATGAAAAACCTTGTTTTAACCATGGTGACAACTCATCATGGGCATTTTTAATGGACATATACACTAAGCGTGCATCTTTAAATTGGCGCTGAATGGATGAGTCTTCTACCCAAGCAATGTGCATTCCTTGTTTGGCAAGTTCTTCACTGAGAATCAAGATGTCATCGGTGGGTGGATGCGATGCAATCATGATAATTTTTCCTTTATCATAACCGGATTGCAAGATGTCATCGCTTGCTTTTTGTAAAGCCTTCATCGGATTATAGCCACCAACGGGGAGTATTTTTGGCGCTAACACTGGTAAAAAATTAAGAATATTTTCACTGTCATTGGTCATTGGTGATACTAAAAAAGGCATCAGGCTAAATACCTCTAGCCCCCATTGCATGTCAGGATGAGCCTTTAAGCTATCTTCAATTAAAAATTTGGCACGTTGTAAACGACTTGGCGTAATGTCATCGAGCAGTATACTGGTCGATAAATCCAAAACTATCATCACCGGTTTTTGAACCTGCCCAATAGGGGTCGCTAATCGCTGCCAACTTGGACCTGCTAAAGCCAAAACCATCATGCTCATACTGAATAATAGCGCCCCCCACGTGCCTATCCATTTACGATTGTTATGGCTATATTGCAAATAATTTAACAACCGGGGATCACAGTGTTGATGCCAATCGCTTTGTGTCTGTGGTCTAAACCACCAGTACATCGCAATCGCCAATACGGGGATATACGCCAACAACCACCACGGCCGCAACCATACCCAAGTATCCATTATGTGCGCCTCCTGTCTTTAAATATTTGCAAACCAAATAATAGGAGTATCCACATAAATGCCAATGACAAAGGCCAAAAGAAATACTGTTGTTCAGCTTGTAAATGATTGCGCGCTTGTTTAACCGGCTCTAATTTTTGAATGGACTGATAAATGGCGGCGAGACTTTGTGCATCATTTGCGCGATAATACTGTCCATGCGTCAAATTAGAAATTTTTCGCAATGTTGCTTCATCCAAGTCATTGGCGTGTTGCATTTGCCAAAATATCCCCGATAAAGACTGATCACTACTTTGCGGACCTAATCCGATGGCATAGACCTTAATCCCTTGTTGCTTGGCAAATTGTGCCGCTTTCATCGGTGACATCAGGCCTGCGTTGGCGACACCATCTGTGAGTAAAATGATGACACGTCCCTTTTTTGGTGTGGATTGTAAATGTTTAATGGCAAGCCCCATAGCATCTCCAAGTGCTGTGGCTTGACCGGCAAGGCCAACACTTGCATCTTCAATTCTGTGTTTTAAGGTGATTTGATCATGGGTCAAAGGTGCAAATAAATAAGCACGTTCACCAAACAAAATTAAACCGATTTTATCTTCGGGACGGTGGCTTACAAAATCCAAGGCGGTATGTTTAACCACCGCCCAACGGCTTTGTAATTTCGAGCCATTGCGCATATCTTGAAGTCCCATACTGCCGGAAATATCTAAAACCATCATCACATTACGAGTATCTTCATCGATGGATTGCGGTGGTCCTATCCAGCGGGGTCCTGCAAGCGCCAATACCAATAAAAACCAAATGCCTGCCCAATGCGAAAGCCATTGAATGTGCTGCTCGGTACCTCCTTGCTGTTGCTGATGTTGATAAGCTGCAAAAAAAGGCACTCGCAAGGCCAACTTATGCTCAACATGCAAGGGCTTGCAAAGATAATAGATACCGACTGGTAATAACCATAACAGCAATACCCATGGATTGGTTAATTCATACATCTGAGTCTCTGGCAATAAATCCAATGTTTAACAAATTTAAATCCCACCGAAATATCTGCTGTCACATCAGGCTGATACAAAGACTTTTCCAGCAACGGTAAAATTTCGCTCATATCTTGTCCCTTAGAGGTGTCTTGCAAAAATTGTACCCATGCTTGCCCATGTAATGAGGCCACCTGTTGACGGGGATAGGCCATCAAGGCCACACGTTTTAATAAATCAGCCAACTGCTTTAAGGCCCGACTCGCATTTTGATGTTCCTGGTAAGCTTTTTTGATATCTTCCAATTCCAATAAAAACAAGCGCTTGATGCAATAGCTTCGATAGGGCTTTTGTAATGCCAAACAGGCTATTATCAGAATGGGTAGCAACAACATTAACAACCACCAGCCCAATGCCCACGGCCAAAAACCAATAGTCGCAGGTAAATGAATATCTTTTAGCTGATTTAACAAAGAAATGTCAGGCACCTAATCTCCTTAATAAACTTTGATGAACCAAATTTGAGAGATCAGTGTCTACCGTTACCAATTGATAAGGCATGGCAATTTTTTTTGCCAACTTCTGCACTTTTAATAGTTTTTCCTCACAAAATTTTTGATAATCATCGCGAGAAGGGGAGGAATAAAAGTTTAAAGTGGCCACATCTCGACCATCAGAAATCGGATATAAACCTTGCTTTGGGGCAATTAACTCGATGGGGTCGCAGACATGATACATGATCATGTCGTGATGCTGGCGCAATTCCAGCATATAGCTTTGAATCGCAGAAACATTGTAATTCCAGTCGCTAATCAATAAAATTAAGGTGCCAGGCTTTAGGGTTTTTAGAAGTTCTTTAAGGCCTCGAATAAATATATTTTCAATATTTTGATTGTTCCAGTCCGTCCATGCCGGATCTTGGTAATGGGCGCTTGCATCACTGACGGCTTTGAGAAAATTAATTAAGGTCTGATTATGGGCATGAGGCAACCATAAGTTTTGCTTTACCAGCGAGGATATCACTCCTCCTACTCTATCCCCGTGAGCGCGGGCAGTCCAAGCCAATAAAGCAGCCAATTTTGCGGCAATCACTGACTTCAAACAACCTTTTGTACCAAAAAACATACTTGGTGATAAATCATAAAACACCATCACCGGACGCTCGCGTTCCACTTGAAAAATCTTAACATGCGGTTTGTTAGTTCGAGCGGTGACCCTCCAATCCATCAAGCGAATATCGTCACCTGGAAAGTAATTTCTGGTTTCAACAAAGTCCATGCCTCGGCCACGAATCTTACTTTGAGCAAGTGCTGCTCCCACATGTTGCTTGGGATGACGAGACCTTCTGCGCACGACAAGTTTTTGCAGCGCAATCAATTCGTTGACAGAAATCTCAAAAGGAGATTCTAATATTTCATTTATGGTAACGCGACCCATTTTATTAATTCATCAATCAATTGTTCAGTTTGAATACCCTCGGCTTCGGCTTCAAATGTTAACAGTAGCCGATGTCGCAATACATCATGAATGATAGTATGGATATCTTCAGGCGTTACATAATCGCGGCCTGCAAGCCATGCATGCGCTTTGGAACAACGATCTAAGGCGATGGTAGCCCTTGGACTGGCACCAAAACGCAACCATTGGGATAAAGAGGACTGTGGGTACTTTTCTGGATATCGAGAAGCAACCACCAAATCAATCATATACTGTGTTAAGGCATCACTGGTGAATACATTTAACACATCCTGGCGAGCTGCAAATAAGTCCACCTGCGATAGAAGTTCATCTGGTGGCACCATGCTCATATTTGGTTGCTTAGCTTCTAGTCTTGCAAGCTCTAATATTTTTGCTTCCACAGAAGCATCCGGATAGTCTACTTTTACATACAATAAAAAGCGATCTAACTGGGCCTCAGGAAGCGGATAAGTCCCTTCTTGTTCAATAGGATTTTGTGTCGCCAGTACCAAAAACAATTCAGGCAAAGGATGGGTTTTAGAGCCAATGGTCACCTGTCTTTCAGCCATAGCCTCTAATAAAGCAGACTGAACTTTGGCAGGGGCACGATTGATTTCATCGGCAAGTACGAGATGATGAAATAAAGGGCCGGGTAAAAATGCAAAACTGCCGTTCTCCGGATGGAAAATATCCGTTCCTGTTAAATCACCAGGCAGCAAATCTGGGGTGAATTGGATACGATGAAATCGACCCTCAATTCCTGCAGCCAATCCCTTGATCAATCGGGTTTTTGCAAGGCCCGGTGCGCCTTCAACCAACAAATGACCGTCGGCCAATAAAGCAATCAATAAGCGCTTGACCAGGTCTTGTTGACCGACCACCTGATGATTTAAATAATGCTCTAAATATTTTAGTTTTTCTTGAGACTTTTGCATATTGACGTCATTTCACTTTATTTACTTATTTCCTCTGGCAACAATAATCACATCATCTGCTTGAGGACCCTTGCGACCTTCAGTTAAAACAAAAGTCACTTGCGACCCATCTTGTAAATAGCGATAGTCACCACCTCTTATTGCAGCAGCATGGAAAAAATACTCATTTTCTGATGCAATAATAAATCCAAAACGTTTTTTTCTATCAAAAAACTTAATGGTTCCTTGTTGGCGTTTTTTAGGACTAAACCAACTTTTAATTTTCTTTAATAATCGAGATATACTCATGCAATGTTTAACCTCATGATAATAAACGGCACTGTTTTAAACAAGTAGCTTAACATGTTCCATCACCACTAGACAACGCTCTTTCCGATAACATCGCTTTTGTTGATACAATCATAGCAAATTTAACATTAAAAGTGACAGTCTCTTTTAATGTTTTGTCACCAACATATCTAAAAGTTTATCTAATTTTTTCTCCTGAGTTTTAACCGCATCACCCGATACGGACTCCAGGTGTTTAAAATGCTCATCGGAGACATTAAATGCATCAGAGGGAACATTAGCATTCAAATAAAAATACTGAAATTTATCTGGGGAGACGAATTGCAGTAGGTCATTTAATCCTTGATGGACCTCGTAACGCTGGGATTTAAAAAATATTTTAGCTAACGGCACTATCCAATCTACTGCCCCCCAAGAACGGGAACCATCTTGAAGCAACTCATGTTCTTTTAATGAAAAATGACCCGTATCCAAATGCACTAAAATGATTTTTTTCATTTTTGGAAATTGCTTTGTGGCGATTCTTATTGCCTGCAAACTGGGGCTATTAGACATGAGTGCTCCGTCAATATAGGTCTGCGTATACTGGTTTTTGTTGCTAAAAATAACTGGCGCATAAAACATTGGTGCTGCCGTGTTGCTGACCAAAATATCAGCAATAGGTGAATAAACGCGTTCACTGTTGCAGTCCCAATTTTCTAAAACTGACATGGAAAGCTTTTCCAGATGATAATTGGTGACGGCAACATGATTGAGTAGTCGATAAAAGGGTTCTGCCGCGCCTTGTTTTTCCTGATAATTTTTATATAAATTTTGGGTAGAAAACCGAGGCCCCAATAAACCATTCAGGGTAAATATCTTGCGCCAGACTGTGCTATTCATTATTTTCTTAGAATCAGTCTTATAATCTTGTAGAAGTTGGGCTGCACTAATATAAGAATGCCCGCTTGCATCTGGAATATTAAGTGCTGAAACAATAATTGAACCGGTAGATGTTCCCACAAATAAGTCAAATAATTCACTGACCGGGCGTTTTGCATGTTCTTCAAAATATTTCAAATAAGTCAGAGGAATAATACCATCCACGCCACCACCGCTGACCACCAAAACCCGTACCGTTTTTAAGTCACTCTTTGGATGCAATTTTTGACATTGCTCCACTTGTAAAGTACCAATCGGCAAGTTCAAATGTTTAGAGTTTAAAGCATTATAAATACGAAAGCCGATGTAGTACACGCTTAACAGTATAACAATAAAAAACAATACTTCTTGAAAAATCTTTTTCATCAATCATCACAATTTGTTTAGATTGATTCAACTATACCGCACTCACCTGACAAACAAAAGTTTGAAATAACGCACAACATGGTCAATAATTAAATTAACTGGAGGGGATGATGAAAAATTCCATGTTCAATATCGGTCAAATGATCAAACATAAAACACAAGGCTATTGTGGCATTATTGTGGATATTGACAGCTATTTTCAACCTTCAGGGAGAATAAACCCCCATACACGGCAAGATAAGCTATCTAAGAGCGGGCCCTGGTATCGCGTCCTGGTACATCAA
>JAKFUY010000218.1 GCA_021732495.1 Legionellales bacterium
AATGATTCCTTAGTCTAACATTGAAAGGGTTTTTAAAAGTGCTATTTAAATCTATTTTATACTATTCAATGTGAATAGATTATACAGTATTGGTGAAGCATCAAAAGCGCTTGGTGTTTCGATTACCACATTAAGGCGCTGGGAGGCTGAAAGTCGGTTAATTCCTGAACATGCCGCAGGAGAGCACCGTCGATATGATCTACCCAAGTTAAAACCTGAAGTTAATCGCTATGTTGTTGATACAAGGATAGAGCGTCGTTTCTTCTGTAAAAACTGTTTTACTTCATGAGTATTTGACGATTGTGATTAAAAAATCAACCATGATTGATTAATTCGTTTTTCAGTTTAAATTAATCCTTATCAAAATCAATATACATTTGATTTTAGTTTAAAACTCGCTTATTCCTTCATTTTTTAGACAAAGCGATACTGCTGCTTTATTTAAAAATTTGGTATCATTAATATTCAAAGCCATTTGTTTATCCTTTATGTATGTCTCGAAACACGCATGAAGTTCAACGGATGGCTTTCTTTTTTTCTAGACCTTCCTGAATTTATAGCAAAAATTGGACTTGACCTTATGCTGAGACAATCCACTCATAATAAATAGGGCTTTCACAATCTGCGCATTGTTCATGACACAGCTCGGGAATAGTAAGTGCTTATTAGTTGATCCGTAAATCCATTTATTATACAATTGATTTTTTTGCAGGTGAATAAGCATGCCCAGTCAACTATTAGGCTCGATATCAACACAGATCGAAAACAAAGGACAAAATAATTTTCATAAATTTTTTCTTTATGCCCGTTTATTGTCTTATGTCTCTGATAGACAACAGGATATCAACTTATTTGTCACGCTCCCCAAGATAAATACAAGTCAATCCGCCGATAATCTGGAATTTCCAACAGCTAATTTTGATGCTAACTTCATTGCACAAATACAAAACTATCAAGAACTGTTTAACACGGATAATTCTGATTCTCTCCAATGGATGGTAAATAATTATTGCCGCACAGGTCAATTAGCAGACCTGTCTTTTATTGTTGATAAAATGCTTAACCTTTGGTCCTCTCCTGACTTAGAGCCTACTACAGCGCATCAAGAAAGCCAATTGATATATAATAGACTTGATTTGAGCGAACCGAAGGTGAACTCGATTGCAGAATTTATTCGTGTGCATCATAATTTATGTCAGAAAGCTCTTCTGGGTATCGATATTGCTGTAAATGGTTTTTGGGTTATACCAATCATGTTGACTGGAATATTCCTTCCCTTTGCTTTTCTTTCTTCATTAGTCAGTATATTGATTAGTTCGGCACTGATTTGTGTAGCTGCACTGACGTATACATTTTTTATTCATCCGCAACGAGTAGAAGTAGCAATGAACAATTTAGATAACCTGAAACAAGTATATCGAGACAATATTAGAGCATGCCACAATACAATGTTTTTCGGAAGCGATAGTGAGGCTATTGATTTCATGAATGAATCATTTGTTCGCCCCGTTATGGAGTGTAAAAAGGCGGCTCTCTCTCGTTGACCAGAAGAAGCCACATACTCTTCGTTAAGGCTCTCATATTAGCAGCCCTCCAGGTTGGGGGGGGGTAGCGCTAACATTAGACAGTATTAGACTATAAGATATCTATCAAAATAGCTTGTTTTCCTTTCAATATTAGAAAAACGTGTATGAGTACCCGAAGGTTTTTGTAAAAAAATCCGACTGATAGTTTTATGTCAGTAGGCCTTGCTCTATTGCTTATGCTAAAACAATCCACTCATAATAAATAGGGCTTTCGCAATCTGCACATTGTTCATGACACAGATCGGGATCTATCTGCTTAATTTCCTGGCGTTGCATTAAAATAATCAGCATCGGTTCTAAAGCACTACTTTCCAACTGAAACTGTCTCAATAACTGCGCTTGACTGACCATGCGGTTTTCTTGAATATAATGTCTAATGGCTGTTAACATCCATCGGTCTCCAATACTGAAAAGCATAAAACACCATACACCACCATGCAAAAAGACCGAAAAACCAAGCTATCGTTTGCCCTGGATGGGAAAAAAACGTGGCTGTCTGATAAAATAAGCAGGCCACACTATACGCTAACATCAATGACCAAATCAGTGCAAACCATTGCCAAAATCGCCCCACTTCTTGACGAATAATCGCCAATGTTGAAATGCACGGGATATATAACAGCACAAATATCAGATAACTATACGCTGCCTTGCTATCTCCAAATGCCCACAATAATGCTTGTGAAGTATAGGCATTTACAGAGGATGGAAGTTGCATCAGATGTCCTAAGAAGCCAAACGAATGTGGAATGATGGTGTTTGATAGCGGGATATTGGGTAATTGAACATAGAGTGTATTTAACGTTGCAATCACCACTTCTTTTGCCATGGTTCCTGTGAACAACCCTGCTGCTGCAGGCCAGTTTTCAACACGTATTCCCATCGGTGCAAAAATAGGCTGTAGCCCATGAATCCAAAACGACCATAGCGTATGTTGCACAAATTGTGTCAGAGAGCCTTCCCCCTGCAATATACCCTGGATAGCTGCTAAAAACATACAAAAAGTAACCACAAGCTTACCTGATCGTATAACAAATAATTTTAAACGCAGATAAACTTCTCGAATCAGCTGCTGCAGATCAGGGGTCTTATACAAGGGCAATTCCATCATTAATGGCATTGCCTCACCACTAAGCCAGACCTGGCGTAAAAAATATCCAGTTAATATCGCCATCAATACACCCAATAGATATAAAGACAACACCACCCAACCCCCGGATTGTGGAAAAAATAGACTGGCAAACACCGCATAAATCGTTAATCGCGCACTACACGACATAAAAGGACTTAATAATACGGTTAAAAGTCGCTCTTTTGACCCCTCTATCATTCGTGCTGCCATAATTGCAGGGACGTTACAACCAAAGCCAATAAACAAGGGTAAAAACGCTTTACCTGGTAAGCCAATGCTACGCATGATCCGTTCAAATAAAAATGCGACTCGCGCCATATAACCACTGGTTTCCAAGATGGATAAGAAACAGTTCATACACGCCATTACCGGCAAGAAACTGAGCATCGTTGACACCCCCTGCCCTAAGCCTTGCACCAGAACTGACTTCACCCAGAGAAATGCATGAATCTTGTCTAACCAATGATTAACATGTTGGTTAAAAAACATATCACAAGCTGCGGTTAAACTCTGTTGTACTGCACCACCCAAATTAACCGCTAAACTAAAAAAAATCCAAAGAATTGATAAAAATATTGGCCATCCAAAATACCGATGTAACATCCAACGATCCAATCGTTGCGTCATGCGTTGTCTTTTGGTTTCTTTGTGAGGTAATGCACAAATACAGAGATCATGCACAAATTGATAACGTGCATCCATCATTTCAAGTTCAAAATCTAAGCCTTGTTTTTCTAATTCTAGGATAGTATTCGATTGCGCTTGGGGAAAGAATTGTTGGTATAAATCTTCACTTAAATCTCGATGTTTTTGATAGTTCTCACCACTTTCTAAAAAACGTCGCATCGTAAACAATGCCTGACCAGGTTCAATAGTATTGAAATCAACTAAGGATTGTGGCCAAGGCACATAAAGACGCGGTTTGTGATGATGCTTGCTATCAACTATCATTTTGGATAGTTTGGTGACGGTGTCTTCGTTATAATCATATAAACCAAATACTGAAACTCCCAAACCTTGACTTAATAAAGTTAAATCGATGGCTTGCTCAGACTTTGCTAAGACATCCAAATGGGTAATCACCATCAGCATGGGAATACCCAGTTCCATTAATTGAGAGCTTAGTAATAAATGCCGCTCTAATTGAGCCCCATTAACCACATTAATGATAAAATCAGGCTGATGTTCCAACAACTGCTGAGCTGCAAATTGCATCTCAAGCCCTGTCAATTGGCCGGGGGAAAGGCTGTAAAAACCAGGGAGGTCAATGATTTGATGTATAGGTGCATAAAACAAGGGTGCTTCATCAGCATAAACAGTAACCCCTGACCAATTGGCTACTTTCTTCTGTTCATGGGTTAATGCATTAAAAAGAGAGGTTTTGCCAGCATTGGGATTGCCCAATATCATAATACGCATGCAATGCGCTCCCAAACAACCGTTTCTAACATAGTTGGCCACAAAGACAACAACACACCTTGCACTTTAACAAGCCAAGGGCAGCCGACAGGAGTTGAGGGCATCACTTCCATTTCCACCCCTTTCATCATTCCCATGCTCATCAAGTGACGTCGATATTCACGAGGGATTAAGCCATAGTCGCTCAATCTTACTCGGTCACCTGGCTTTAAATCTTTGGTAAAAAGCATTCTCAAATCCACGTCAAATATGCATGAGATTCTATTTTAACATATTTACAAACGATAATCATTCTCATTTAACAAAGCATCTGCAGTCAATTGTTCTGCGAATGGACATGTTTGTTGATTATAATTAAAAAATAGTGCAGACATTGCTATGAAAGTGATGCATAAGGTCAGTACCTGATGAAATGGAAGCGGTATTAATTTTGACTCTTCAAACATGCCTGCCAATATAACAACCCCTAAGCCTACAAATGCACACTTACTACTGGTTTTTTTATACCACATTGCATGGTTGACTAAAGCTGAGGCCTGCGGTTGCACATATTTTGTGGACTTCCATTTGCCTGCAAGAACGGCCGTATCGAAACCGTTTTGGGCATGTAGAGTCAATATTGGTTTTTCAAATGCTGGGACTTGATAGAGTCTGCTTGGATCATAGAATTCCCGTAATAGTGCATTAATTTCAGGTGTTGTTACAACACCAGGCTTCAACTTGCCAACTTTGACATCAACAAGGTGACTTATCAACTCTTGTCTATACTTTGCTTGATGCAATCGATATGGGGGTATAATGATAGGAATCGTATAACCAGGACCCAATCCTGTGAAAATTTTATCTATTTCATCGATGGTATATCCCACAAAACGCATCAAATCTAATTTTTGGTAGGTTAATAAGCTTACTCCATTATATATAGCCTGACATGAAGATACTGCATCAGCATATTTGTGATCAAAATAAGTGATGCTATACTGATTACAGATGGTTATTAATTTAAGTTTTTCAGCATAACGCCACTCGTCTTCACTTAAGTATTCAGTAACCACAGGCATCATCTGATGCTTTAAAAAATGAACGAAGCCGAATAAATTTTGTGTCTTGTTTCTCAGCAGTTCTAAAGAAACTTTTGTCAAAAAAGGGATACCAAAGTAAAAAGATACTTCTTTCAGTTTTTGAACAAGAGACGCATCTATTTCATGTTCGATGTTAAAGCTATAGTCAAGCGTATTCATCAAGCGGCTTTTCTGGGCGCCACTATAGGCAGCATCATCTAACAACAATATATTTTTTATGGTATTTGTTGGTAAAAAATGATTACAATCATCTAAAGTAATGATAGCGGCAGGTGGCTTCAAATGACAGTGTTCCAATGCAAGACCACTCACCCATGCATCACTGCAACCATCATTAATGGCACTGAGTTGCGCCCCTATGAGTAATATATAAGGTTCATCTCCAATACGGAAATTGAAATCATCAATTGTACACTGAAGTTCTTTTAAAAAATCTTGAAAAGTCACATGATGAAGATTATCAGCTATTTTAGAAGCAATACGGCGAAGCATGGGCGTGACCTGGCTTTGGGCCCAGGTTTGCAAATGCTCAACATTGGGAGCATTGTCAAATAAAGGAAAAGGCATCGGAAAGACTATTCCAGCCTTTTCACACATTGCTACTACATTTTCTGACAAAACTTGCACGGTATATTTTTACTGACAAATCAATATGTCGAAAATTATATCATAATCTAACAAGAATTTGTATTAAAGTTAAGCGGTCTAGTTATTTAATCCAAACCAACCGCCAGTATCGCCACCAGCCCAACACTGACCAGCCTTACAAGCATTTATCTTATCAGCACAGAGTTGTGTATAAGTACTTAGAACACTTATATCATGATCAATAATATCCCTGGGAGTGCAAATCCGATGATTGTAAATTCCAGAAACTCGAATTTGCCCCATCAGATAAATTTCGTAACTGGGTTCGTAAATAGCGCCTAATTTTTGATGGGAATAACAAGCAACATAACATCCTGGAACATCTTTAAAATCATTGTTAGTGGGTAGTAATTTTTCTGAAAATCCAGGTGCTGGATGATTGAGAATCATAGGGCCATTCACATAAACCTTGAAACTCTCTGGCAACAATGTTTTATGGGGGTTAAGCTTTTGAGCAAACACCGCAGAAGTAAATAATAGTGTACATAATAACGTATTTTTCATAAGACTCTTCCTTGTTTTTGATATCGGTTGGACCAGAGTATATTAACCCGTTTTATCGTGGGAAATAAACGGCCATACCATAATAAATATTGGCTCTTTTGAATTTAGAGTGGGTAAAGGCTTTTCATCGGGGAAATATTGTTAGAAAATGTTGCCTACTTCAGGACAAT
>JAKFUY010000165.1 GCA_021732495.1 Legionellales bacterium
ATTTATGATATTTTTTGTTAGAATCGAGATCTTAGTGTAGGTTTTTAGTTTTTTTTGTTTTTTATATAATTAATAAAGGGTCGTATTATTATGAATACTGTCAATCAAGAGTTACTACAAAATGAGACGTTGTCGCAACACATTGTAAAAGTTGTGCGTCAATATTTGTCAACCAACGGATCTAAAGATGCTGATTTGAATCTTTATGAGTTGGTTTTAGAAGAAATTGAAGGGCCATTATTCCGAACTGTGATGGAATTGACCCGTTATAATCAATCAAAAGCAGCGCGTGTATTGGGCGTGAGTCGTGGAACTTTACGTACCAAATTGAAGCGTTATTTTGATGATGAATTTATTGGAACACGTGAAGATTAGATTTTTCCTTTAAATTTGTTATACTGTCTTAAGAAGTCGGTCAGGCAATCGCGCCTTTAGCAATAAAGGTGAGGAAAGTCCGGGCTCCACAGGGTAAAGTGCCAGGTAACGCCTGGGAGGCGCGAGCCTACGGAAAGTGCCACAGAAAATAAACCGCCAGCAATGGTAAGGGTGAAATGGTGCGGTAAGAGCGCACCGCGCGACTGGTAACAGTCGTGGCAGGGCAAACCCCACTCGGAGCAAGACCAAATAGGAATTCAGATGGCTTTTGTCATCACGCGCGACCCGCGCGGAATTCGGGTAGGTCGCTTGAGGTAAATGGTGACATTTATCCCAGATGAATGGTTGTCCATGACAGAACCCGGCTTATCGACCGACTTTTTTCTCTTGAGACTCTGCGCAATTCTGATTAAAATGCCATATTCCTTTATCAAGTCTAGGATAAATAACAATGATATTGTGTCTGGATGTGGGCAATAGTCAGATTTTTGGTGGTGTCTTTAATGCCGACAAGCACTTAGTCTTTCGGTTTCGATTGACCTCTAAAGGCAATAATAGTTCTGATGAATTTGGAATTTTTTTATTGCAAGTGTTACGTGAGAACGGTGTTAATCCCTCGTTGGTTAAAAAAATAGCCATCTCCTCGGTGGTGCCTCATCTCGACTATTCTTTACGGTCGGCATGTCTGAAGTATTTTTCTGTACAACCTTTTTTTGTACAGCACAATATGAAATCTGATCTTAAAATAGATTATGTTAACGCATCAGAGTTGGGTGCTGACAGAATCACTAACGCAATTGCGGCGATACATCTTTATCCTGGGGAAAATTTAATCATTGCTGATTTTGGTACCGCTATTACTTTTTGTGCTATCAATTCTAAAAATAAATATCTAGGCGGGGCTATTTTCCCTGGTTTAAAATTACTGGTGGCGTCGTTAGCGAAAAATACCGCCAAATTGCCCATTGTGGAAGTGATAGCCGTTGAAAACCCTGTCGCCACCACAACAGTAGAGGGCATTCAAAGCGGTATATTCTATGGAACGCTAGGAGCTTGCAAGGAAATGATCGCACAATTTAGAGCGCATCAATTTCCAAATCAAAAGGTTCGGGTGTTGGCAACCGGTGGTTTTTCTAGCATGTTTGAAAAATACGGTCTGTATGATGAGCATTTACCTGATTTAATTTTGCATGGTATTCGCTTTGCAGCTGAAAATAATGGTTGTAGTCTTTAGTCCTTCCAGTAAGCGGCTGAGAATACGATAAATAAAGAAAATATTTCCAGCCGTCCTGCGAGCATAGCAATAATTGATAATATTTTGCTTAGCGTATTGGTATGCTCAAATGAAATAGCAGTATCCCCAAAGCCAATGCCTGAATTCGATAAGGTTCCGGTAACCATGGCAATCGCAGACATGAAATCATTGCCTGCCAACAGCATTAAAAAAACCAATACCAGGTATAAAGCGATAAAGGTTAGCACAAATGCAAACAATGAGAACAAAATGCCATTGTCCAAGGGTTTTTGATTGTATTTAACAGGACTTATCAACTGGGGATGCAAGAGCATTTTCATTTCACGACGATAAAATTTACTTAAAATTAATACCCGAATCATTTTTAATCCACCGGTGGTCGAACCATGGCACCCACCAAATGTTGAAATAATAATCAATATCAATAAAAGCCCAACCGGCCAATCCCGATAATCCACACACGTTGAGCCGGTACTTGAGATCAGTGAAATGACAGTAAAGTAAAGATGCCTAAAATGTGTGGCGGTGAAATTATGGTACTGATGAAAGAAAATAAAACTACCTATCATCACGACCCCAAAAATGATTCCTACAAAATATCGAAATTCTTCTTCTGCCCAATATAATTTAATTTGTTTTTTTTTCATGACCATATAGTGGGTGCTAAAATTGATACTTCCAAGCAACATAAATAGTGGGGCTCCCCATTCAATCCAAGGGTTTTGATAAAAAGCGAGCCCATCATGATGAATCATCAGCCCACCTGTGGAAATCGTCGCAAATGTCTCACAAATTGCTTCAAGCCATGTGGTTCCTGCGAGTTTATAAAACCCAATGCATAACAATGTAAGAATAAGATAGACCGACCACAATGCTTGACCTGTCTGGGTGATTCTTGGTGTAAACTTGGTGTCTTTTAATGCCCCGGGCGTTTCAGTACGATATAGCCTGGTTCCACCGATACCCAGTAGTGGCATAATAGCTACCGTTAACACGATAATGCTCATGCCACCAAGAAATTGTAATTGTTGTCGATAATACAACAAACATTTGGGCAAGTGCTCAGGATAGCTAAATACACTGACACCCGTTGTGGTTAAACCAGAGACACACTCAAAAAAAATATCCAACCAGCCAGCATGTCCCTGTAAAATAAAATGAAACGGCAGGGTCGCGCACAAACATAATAAAGCCCAAAACAACACCACCATTAAAAAACCATCATGAATCTGAATTTCTTTTTTTGCATCGCGACAGCAATACCAGGTGATGACGCCTAATATGAATACCATTGCAAAACTGGATAAGAAGGCGAGATAACAGTGTTCATGAAAAGCAATATTGACAATAAGTGGTGGAAGCATGCTCAAACTATAAAACATTAACATGATCCCAATCAGTCGAAAAATATGTTTAAGTGGCATAGGGTGATAAACCTTTTTCAGATTGAGGGCTGTTGAAACAAAGACACGAGCGCTTCCAATTGGTTTTGGTCTAATACCAAAATGATCAAATGATCATGCAGTTTTAGTTTAAATTGTACGTTGGGTTCATACAATTCATTTTGCCGTATGATCCCTACAATGTGACAGCTATCTGGTAATTGGAGCGCTGCAATGCGATGCTCTTCTCGATTCATCAATACCACTTCTAAAATTTCAGAAGAGGTGTTTTTTAAGCGATGCACTTTAAGCATATGACCGCCTCTTACTTTGGTCAGTATGGTGCCTACGGTAATCAGCTCAGGGGAAATTGCATGATCGATAGGACTGTCTTCGATTAAAGGTACATAGGTTTTTCGATTAATCAGTGCAATGGTTTGTTTCGCACCCAAATGCTTCGCTTGTAGACAAGACATGATGTTGGCCTCATCTTCGTCGGTTACCGCACAAAAGACATCGGTTTCTTGAATGTTTTCGGCAATCAGCAATTCACTATCGGCAATATCACCTTCCAACACATAGGTTTTTTCAAGGGTATTCGCCAATTGTTTGGCAGTTTCAAGATTTTTTTCAATCAGTTTGACTTGATAGTGCGTTTCTAGATTACGAGCTAATTTACCTCCAATATGCCCACCACCACCAATAATAATCCGATAATTGGTATGATTTTGATAACCCAAACGGGAAATCATTTGATCAAGTGCTACCGGTGTACTTAAAAAAAAGATTTGATCCAATGGTTTTAAAATAAAATCATCTTGAATGGGGAATATTTTTTTATTGCGATACAAGGCGACTGGAAATCCATCTAAATCATGAATTTGTGCTTTGATATTTTCAAATGAAGACTCCACCAATGGATGTTTAGCCACAAATTTTAAGCTCGACAGCAACACGCCACCATTGTAGAAGTCTAAGACTTCCTCTGCACCTGGGTACTTTATCAAGCGCATCAAACGTGAAGTGACCAAGTGCTCAGGATTGATTCTGACGTCCACAGGAATATGATGATTAGAAAACAACTGGGGCGAACTATAGTGTGAAGAGCGAATGCGTGCAACTTTAACTGGCGTTTTAAACAGTGTATAGGCAATTTGACAGGCCATCATGTTGATTTCATCGCTGTCGGTAACCGCAATGAGCATATCCGCATCTAAAAGACCTGCATTGGTGAGAATATCAGGATAAGAAGCGCAGCCTAAGACCGTTTGAATATCTAAGCGAGATTGCAGTTTTTCCAGTCGATGCGGATTGATATCAACAACAGTGATGTCATTTTTTTCTGTAACCAAATGGGTTGCAATAGAACTACCTACATCACCAGCACCTAAGATAACAATATACATGATGAATCGATGACAAACCAAAACATCAGTTTGAAGTAGTTATTGCCAGAATTCAATAGCGTACCAACGAAGTCATTTAACTAAACCTCAAATAAATCTTTTTTTTAAAAACAATTTCAGTTAATCTTTTTGCTTCTTAACGATCAGGGATTTGAGGAATTAGGATGAATTTTTTTAAATATGTAGCATGGCTATGACTATTGTGCACCCAGCTTGCTTATGCCAATTTTATCAATGGCGGTTTTGAAGATACATATACTCCTAGTCTTTCCTCGCCCAATGCGACAATTACGGGTTGGACATCTACAGGATATCTTTTTACGGGCTACGCACCGGGCTTAACTTTGCCACCTAAAAGCTTAGCCGATATCACCTTGCAAAGCGCACCTTCAGCGCCCAATGGGATTTCAGATATTGTCTTTTATAATACGCCTCAATTTATTCCCGACTGGTTTTTAAACAGTGCAACGCCAACTACCACAACTACCACGATTCTATTACCGGTTACCGGCACGCAAACCGCCATGATTAATTTAAGAGTTAATAGTCAACCAAGTGTTTCAGGCACCTCTGTTAAACCTCAGGGGTGGCGAACCTATGGCCAGCAAGCAACCGCTTTAAGTCAAACCATTACGATCATACCTACTGATCTCTCCGATAATAGTGATAACAAGGCACATATTCGTTTTAAAATTGCACCAGTATTGGAAAATCCTGCCCATACTGCCAAACAACAACCTTTTTATGCTATCCAAATTAATAATCTCACCACAGGTAGAACAGGCTCAAATCCTTTATTTTTCCAATGGAGTTATGCCGGTCAAGCAGGCGTGCCTTGGCAAACTTTGTCAAAAAAAGGCAGCAACTCAGGCAGTAATGCAACTTACACCTATACCGATTGGCAAAATTTTGATTTTGCTCCTGGTGGTGGCGCAAATGGCATTAATGTTGGAGATCAAATTCAATTGATAGTACTTGCCGCAGGTTGCTCTCCAGGCGGGCATGATGGGCATATCTATTTAGATGATGTCAATACCGTACCACTCACACCAAATACACCTTCATTGTTGATAAATGTTTCAACGACAAGCACTACGGTAGCCGCTGGTCAACCGATAACTTATACCAATAATGGTACAACTGACGTTCAAAACGTAACGGTTCAAGCGCATATGCTACAGACGCAGGGTACGGCAACCCCGTTTGATACTATCTATAGTACTAGCACTACTAAACCCTGTCCAAATCCTACTTTCGAGGCCACAACCAATGTACTTAATTGTTCTTTGGGAACCCTCGCTGCCGGTTCTTCAAACACATTTACCATGACCGTCATAGTACCAAGCAATTGGCAACCTTCTTATGGCCCCATTAACAATGGAAACTATCCGATTTAGGGGACAGGTGTCAGTCCCGTATTGGGTAATTTGGTACAAACCAATATTGTGGCTGGCACGCCTTCGGACACAAGCAATTTGGTGGTCAATGTCAGTGGTTTGAACAATAACAATTTAACTGCCAATACCGCGTATGCTGGGTCTTACTCCTGTACTAATCAGGGGCCAAATAATGCAACGAATGCCACGTGTAACATCAGTAATTTGCCGGGTGGGTTAACTGTAACAGGTTGCACCATTACAGGAACTCCTCCTTCCACTTTTATTGAACCCAACACTATCCCTGCAGGTGCTACCGTCTCCTGTCAGGTCGCTGGAGTACCTACTTCTGATATCTCTCGACAAATCGATGCGGTGGTGCAATCCAATGCTGCCAATAATCAAAATTCGTCCAGTAATTATGCGGTGGTTCCTTTTAACCGATGTTCCCGCGAAATATTTAGGCATCTAGCCCATTAGAGCAATATTTGCTATTCTTGCCTCGAATTAACTCGATTGACGTTGTTTGGAGTGCAGGATGCAATTACGTCCCACAAATGAATATACTACAGAAGTCATGGACCACCATGGATTGGTTGCAGCAGTTTGTCGCGACTTAAAAATAGCAGAAAAAATTAA
>JAKFUY010000010.1 GCA_021732495.1 Legionellales bacterium
GAAAAAAAATACTCTTTTTTACTGAATGCTATACTTTAGCGGCAAATAAAAATCATGTATTTGCTTTAATTTTAGGTACTTAAAGCCCCACATCAAGGCTATATATTCAAATCGAGGCGGTAAGTGTATCGTTTCAAAGTCTGGCAGTGTAAAAACACTTCAAGTTTTCATTCAATTTAGGTATAATGGACCGTTTTTTATCAGAAATCATCTTTGCTTGGTCGCAAAGCAAGGAATCATTGGAGTATATAACATGTCGTCAATTAAATTAGTTGCTGAGTCTAGACAAGACTGTGGTAAAGGTGCGAGCCGCCGCCTCCGTCGTTTAGATAATCAAGTTCCTGCTATTGTTTATGGTGGTGAGAAAGAGCCTCAATCTTTACAACTTCTTCACAATAAAGTCATCAAAGCATTAGAAGACGAGCATATCTATTCAAGTATGTTTACTTTAGAAGTAGATGGAAAAAAAGAACATGTAATTTTGAAAGCATTACAGCGTCATCCATTTAAACCTGTGATTATGCACATGGACTTCCAACGTGTATCTCCAAATGACGACATTACTAAAATGGTGCAATTGCACTTTATTAATGAAGCCGATGCACCTGGTGTCAAAGCCGGTGGCATGGTCAATCATCATATGAGCCAAGTTGAAGTGCGTTGTAAAGTAAAAGATTTGCCCGATCATATTGATGTTGATTTGTCTAAGTTAGAAAATAATCAAATTATTCATTTGGCTGATTTAAAATTACCTAAAAACGTTAAATTAACCGCTGATGTCAGTGACGAAGAACATAACCCTGGGGTTGTCAGTATTCATATGCATTTGGTTAACGTTGAAGAAGTTGCAGCTGTAGAAGTCGCTTCTGAAACCAACGCTGAGTAATTCATGTTAATAAAACGGTGTTGGTATGATGCTAACACCGTTTTTTTTTGTGAAAAAAAATCATGATTAAAATGATAGTGGGCTTAAAAAATCCTGGCGATCGCTATGCCAATACGCGCCATAATGCTGGTGCGTGGTTGCTTGAGGCCCTAACCAAGAGCAAGCATATCTCATGGACGCTTAAAAAAGATTTTTTTGGCCATGTTGCGGAATGGTCTTTGGACCATGGTAAAGTATTGGGATTGTTGCCCACCACCTTTATGAATTTAAGTGGACAGTCGGTGTCAGCATTGGCCCGTTATTATCGACTACAGCCAGAAGATATCTTAGTGATGCATGATGATTTGGATTTGCCCGTGGGTGCTGTGCGATTAAAAAAAGGCGGCGGTCATGGTGGACATAATGGATTACAAGATATTATCCGTCATTTAGGAAGTACAGAGTTTTACCGATTGCGTATCGGGATAGGGCATCCTGGTGATAAAACGCAAGTGGCCAATTATGTGTTAAATGCCCCAGGTCATGATGAGCGTAACAAGATAGATGAGGCCATTGCTCAAGCCTTGCCATTAATGACGTCTTTGTTACAAGGCGAGATGGCGCAAGTGATGAATACCTTGCATCGAAAATAATTAATTGATGACGTTTTTTTGGAGTGAATATGGGATTTAAATGTGGAATTGTGGGTTTGCCTAATGTTGGAAAATCAACATTGTTTAATGCCTTAACCCAAGCAGAAGTTCCTGCAGCGAACTATCCATTTTGTACCATTGAACCCAACATGGGGATGGTTCAGGTCCCCGATCCGCGTTTGGATGTGTTGGCGAAATTAATTAAACCGCAGCAAGTGGTGCCTACTTTAATGCAGTTTGTCGATATTGCAGGCTTAGTTGCCGGTGCGGCAAAAGGTGAAGGCCTTGGTAATCAGTTTCTAGCCCATATTCGTGAAACAGATGCAATTGCGCATGTGGTTCGTTGTTTTGAGCACGATGATGTTATTCATGTGGCAGGTCGAGTCAATCCCATTGATGATATTGAAGTGATTAATCTTGAGTTGGCATTGGCCGATCTCGCTGCGGTTGAAAAAGCGATCCAAAAAAACCAGAAATTGGTAAAAGCCGGACAAAAAGAAATTGTCAAAGAGCAGGCTTTACTTGAAAAGGCCTGGGCTGTTCTCAATGAGGGCAAAACCTTGAGAATGATGGATTTAAGTGATGAAGAACATGCGCTCTTACAGCGTTATAATTTATTGACCATTAAACCTTTGATGTATGTCGCCAATGTCAATGAAGAGGGTGACAATCCCTGGTTAGACGATCTAAAGCAATTGGCTGCTAAAGAACAGGCTCCTGTGGTTGAGATTTGTGCTGCTCTGGAGATGGAGCTTTTGTCTTTATCTGAGCAAGAGCGCCAAGAATTTTTAGCTGAAGCCTCCTGGGATGAGCCTGGGTTAAATCGTTTGATTCGAGCCGGCCATGAACTATTGGGATTACAGCTTTATTTTACTGCTGGTGTTAAAGAAGTGCGTGCCTGGACTGTGCCCGTCGGTGCAACAGCCCCAGAAGCAGCAGGTGTGATTCACACTGATTTTCAAAAAGGGTTTATTCGTGCGGAGGTGATTTCCTATAATGATTTTATTCATTATGGTAGCGAACAGGCAGCGAAAGAAGCAGGTAAAATGCGCTTAGAAGGAAAGGACTATATTGTCAAAGATGGCGATATCATGCATTTTCGGTTTAACGTGTAAGGTTAAGCGTTGGGTTGAATCATCTCCATGCCATCTTCTTTAGACATGGTTTTAAAGCTAAAGAGCATACTAAATGAAAGACTGCCGCATATTAAAAAAGCGGCATGGAAGACTTCAAGTGATATCAGGTCGTGGTTAGGCAGAAATCGTAGCAATATGGCAGCAAAAGCCACCCCAAAGCTTAAACCGACTTGTTGGGTGGTGCTCATCATACTACTGGCAGAACTTAAATTCTCTTCTTGAATATTGGCATAGGCTAAGGAATTGAGAGAGGCATATTGTAGGGAAATGACAAAACCAAATATGAAGGTGAGTAATGCAATATAAATTAAGGAACTGTCATTTTCAATAGTGGTAAACGACCAGAGTGACAGAGCGATGGTTACACAATTGGTTCTTAATATTTTTTTGTACCCAAAATATTTAAGAACCCTGGTATCAATGCTTTTCATGACCAGTACGCCTATGGCAATCGGTGCTAACAATAATCCTGATATTTGAGGCGTTAATCCCAAATTAATTTGCAGCATTAATGGCATCATAAATGGGATCCCACCGATGATAATTCTAAATAATGTATTGTTTAACATCGATATTTTAAAGGTTTTGATTTCAAATAGATCTAGACGAACAATTGGATTTTTAAGGTTTTTTGAGTGAAGTGCATACGTTAACAATAAAAGTCCCGCAAGTACGAGTGCAAGTACCGAGCTGGTGGTGGAGAAAAAGTTATCACTTAAAGATGACAAACCGAAGGTAAGTGTCGATAGCCCAAGCCCAAATAGAATAAAACCGAGCTTATCGAGTGCATGTACTGTAACTTTTGGGAAGCGAGGTAAATATAACCATGCAAGAATAATCGTGAGTGCACCAAAGGGCGCATTGACCCAGAAAATCCAGCGCCAACAAAAATAACTGGAAATCATACCACCAATAAATGGCCCTAGCATACTTCCTAAAGAGGCGATCATGATAACAAAGCCCATATTCGAGACAATTTCATGACGTTTAAAGCTTCTTAAAATAATTAAACGGCCAATAGGAAGACTGATGGAGCTTCCCATGCCTTGTAGCATTCTAAAGACAATGAGCTGGTTGATATTGGCAGAAAAACCGCAGGCAATTGAACTGAGAGTGAAGATACCCACAGCAATCATAAAGACTTTTTTAGTGCCAAATCTATCCGCAACCCAACCACTAATGGGGATGAAAATTGCCAAACTCAATAAGTAACTAATTAAAGCTAACTTTAAATTCAAGGGGTCGGTGTTTAAACTTTTTGCCATAATAGGAATAGAGGTATTGATAATGGTGGTATCAACCGATTCCATAAACATTACTAAAGAAACAATAAAAAGAATAAAACGATTTTTTAGCATAACCTCTATCTTGACGTTATTGGCAAACTACTGCAGGAGGGGGTTCGCAGACCTATAAATACTTAATGGGACATTTTGAACTATTTTAATGCACATGTCAAATGGATTTTTGGGAGATTCTGCTTGTGCAAGCGAGGCCTGGGACTAAAGACCATTGATTTTGGGCTCTTCTGCGCATCTGTAGAAATTAATCATGCGTAAATTTCGAATCCCTGAAACCTGAAAGTCGAGAGACAGGCGCTGAAAAATAGTGTTAACAGCCGAAAATCCGTAGCATCGTCTTTTGGCTCCTTTGATTTTATTATTCATTCTCTCAACAAAGCCGCACTTTTTTCAACCTTTTTAACCCATCTATTTAGTTTAGCCATCCCGGACTTTCTTCCGCAGTGCGTGTTGAAAATATTGGTTAACTTTAGGGCGTAGCTATAGGCTTTCTTGAGTTTGTCGGAGTGCTTATATCACAACGCTAACTTTGATTTGTCCGCATCAGACAAGCACTGATTAATATTTTAGTCATCAACATTTACCCCAGCATGTAATTGATTCAGGTTAATATCCGATTCTAATTTTTTTAACGAAACAATCATTTCATCAAACAATGGCGGTTCTTGATAGAACATACCGGCATCAATCATCATTAAAAAATCTGACTTTAGATTTGTCAAATTTTCTGTGGATGGAATCAATTTACAATGTCCAGTCAAACAATCGTCATAATTCGCGTAACTTGCATTAAAAAAGGCTTTTTTATACTCAATTACACTACTTAGGATATCGTTACGTACTAGTGCTTGAGTGGCAACCCATGAATTATTTAGCATGTACAAATCATACCAATGTCTTGAAAGACGTTCGGGAGATTTAACAAATCGATTTCGATTACACTCAACATGAATTAAGGTTACTTTTTCCCAAAATGTTCTTAAGGGAGACAAGGTGTTAATGATTGGTTTTGGCAAGTCAATATCTGAATTTAAGCCTTTTTCCAAATAGGGTGTGATCTGATGTTTAGCGCAAGGCTCCGTACAATTTCTGATTCCAAATTCAATTAAGATATGATCACGCAAGTAACCGGCTTGGCCATTAGCAAGACTGGGATAATAAAAACGCAATTGCTCGCCATCATCACTCAATTGTAATTCAAATTCGTCTTGAGGAAGCTCACGGGTAACATAATCTTGTACATAAGGTAAGACTACCTCGGAAACATAGACCTGCAATTGTCTTTTGAGTTCTTCGCTGATCTTTTTTAATTGCGAGCGGCTTATGTTCCCCAGATCAATCGTTTGATTAAAATATCGGTAATCAATGGTAATATCACAATCCTCCGAAAACCGATTAATCAGATTAAAAACCTTTGAAAGAGATGTGCCACCTTTGAATGCCATTTGGATGGGTAATGAAAATATTTTCTCAAGAAGCCAACAAACCCATAGGTCTTTCTCAATAATTAATTCAGAAAAATCCAGTTTGTCTGCTGTTCTAGTGATTAATGCATTTTTTTCGTCTGTTGGTAAATGAAAAAAGGATTTACTCATTGAAATTCTCTTGTTGAAATTTATAAAATAGGTCAGCCATCCATGCGGGCATATGTTCGACCAAGCCAGCTGCTTGTTGAAACTCTTTTACTGACACACGCTGTTTAATAAAATGAATAGTTTCAATAGTTACATTTTCTTTCCCTAAATACAAAAGAGCAGAGATGATAAGCCCGCCAGTTGTACCTGGTGAAATTAACTTGCTTGGATTAACATGTTTAAGTTTCACAGTTCGATTTGATATTTTTAATGTTCTTGTATTACCATCGGTGTAAAACACAGGGCGAACGGGTACTTGCGTGGTAAGTTGTAGTTGCCTTGCTGCTTCGGAACCATGAATGGCAATGGTTTCTCCCGTTGCTTCAGTTATAGCCCGAGCAACATCTATAGCTGATGGTAATTGCTGTTCAAAATTCGATGTGAGTTTTGGTTTTAGATAGACACCACGTGCAACACGAGTAATTTCACCAGATTTAACAAGACGAGTGATTATTTGACGAATATTGTCGGTGGACGCAAAACTACGCAATGCGCCGGCAGAAAAAGGCGTCCCCGCTGGGAGATCTGATATATATTGTCTGATTTTATCAACCGCATGCATGATTTACTCCCTTATCTGTCACAAATTATATAATAGTTTGTGACAAAATGGTAGTTTAGTAGAGTAAATGGGTGCTGATCCGGCATAGGCGGACAGTTTTACCAAATAAGTTTCAAACAAGGACTGTTTTGTATAAATACAGGTCTGATTTGGGAGTAAAAATAAGGATTGAAACCAGTTTTGTGAATTTTTGTCACGGATGGGTGGGAACAACGGCTCAAAAAGTAGATAATTGGGTCTACCAAAACAA
>JAKFUY010000070.1 GCA_021732495.1 Legionellales bacterium
ATGTTGTCAGCTGTGCCTCAAAATCTTGGTGCGCACAACCCAATTCACTGGTCGATAAATACTCAAAGTCAGGCGTATTGAGTTTTAGCTCCCCCACCTCATGCAAATACGCTTTGACATCAATGTTGGTACCTGCCAAGACTTTTTTAGCCACTGCACCAGCAGCCACCCGACAAGCCGTTTCTCTTGCAGAGGCTCGCCCACCCCCTCGATAATCATAGATGCCGTATTTTTCTAAATACGTATACTGGGCGTGTCCTGGGCGCAATACCTCTTTAATTGGCGTATAGTGAGAGGAATTAACATCTTGATTATAAATGATAATCGAAATGGGCGTACCTGTTGTAACGCCCTCAAAGACACCAGAATAAATATGCGCCCTATCGGGCTCTTTACGTGGCGAAGTCAATCCATGTTGTCCAGGTGCTCTGGCATCCAAAGCCTGCTGAATATCGGGAAGGGTAATGGCAATACCTGCCGGACAACCATCAATGACCACACCAATAGCCGGCCCATGTGATTCGCCCCAGGTGGTGATACGAAAATATTGCCCGAATGAATTACTCGCCATTAGGTACCCTTAGAGTTTGGTATAATTTATCAACGATGCACACCGGAGATTCATCTTCACAGTCTATCACCTGATCTGCGACCTGATAATAGAGCGCTTGTCTTTGCAGATAAATCGACTGCAAATCCAAAAAAGGGGACGGTCGATTTAAACGTTGCAGGCGATGGGCAATGATTTCCAAACGCATATTTAAAAAAATAATTGGCCCTAAGGTTTTTAAACATGCGATATTTAAAGGATTGACAACCACACCACCTCCTGTGGCAATGACCGTATTTTGTGTGGGCTTTAAAGATGCAATGATTTGATGCTCAAGCCCACGAAAATGAGGCTCACCCAGCGTTTGATAAATGTCATAAATCTCCCCGCCCCCACATGCCCTGCAAATTTCCTCGTCTGTATCCAAAAAATCCCACTCTAAGGATGTTGCCAACTGACGTCCTACCGTCGTTTTTCCAGAGGCTTTAAAACCAATCAATACGCAATGCAAAGCTTCGCCCCCAAACGCTGCATGGCATCGGAAAACTCAGGGTAACTTTTGTCTACGCATGCCACATCATCAATATAGGTAGTACCTGTTGCCCCCATGCCAGCAACTGCTAAAGCCATGGCAACACGATGATCGTGATGGCTATACACATGCGCACCTTGCAAGGGTCTGGGACGGATAGATAATCCATCAGTATGCTCGGTAATATCAGCACCCATTTTTCTAAGCTCTTGGGTCATGCTGCTTAAGCGATCGCTTTCCTTGGTTCTTGCCACCTTGGCGCCACGTAACTGACATTCATCATCAGCAAAGCAAGCCAGCACTGTTAATATCGGCAATGCATCAATGTAATCATTCACATCTAAATCAAAGCCTGGAATGCAATGGTCGCCACCGACTTGAATAGCACCCTGTTCAAAAGCTAAAGGCATCTTTAAAGCGTGTAAGACTTCCAGCAGTTTTCTATCTCCTTGAGAGTCTTGCATATCCAAATTACTGATTTTAACCCACCCCCTGGTAATGAGTGCTCCCACCACAGGAAATGCGGCAGAGCTAAAATCTCCCGGGACCTGATAGTTAAATCCTGAGTAATTGGCTTGACCAAACAATTGATAACGATCCCATTTTGGTGATACTTGATATCGAATGCCTAAACGGTCTAGCCAAGACAAGGTCAATCCTACCCAAGGGGTTTCTCCAGGATTGGTCACATTGATTTCAATAGGGTGTTTTGCAAAAGCCGCTGCCATCAACAAAGCTGATACCGGCTGGGAGTCTTGGCCGTCAATTTCAAGGTAATTGCCTGTGATAGGCCCTTTGACAACAATGGGTGCAAAGCCATCTTGCTTGGTGGATATGGCAAAACATCCCAACTGCTGCAATCCCGATAACAAGGGTGCCACATTGCGTTGATGCCGAATAGAGTGATCGCCACTAATTACGGTATAGCCATCAATAAGGCTTGAAATTGCACCAACAAAGCGTAAAACTTGTCCTGAGTTGCCCGCATCAATAACCTCTTGGGGACAACATGGCAAGCCATGCACGCCGCTCACCTGCCAACCCTGGGCGCTAGCTTGTATTTTTGCCCCCATTTGCAGACAGGCATTAATCATCGCTTGTGTATCTGGAGAACCCAAGACCCCTGATAACAAACTATCTCCATCTGCTAAGGATGCAAATAATAAGGCCCGCAAACTATGCGATTTAGAACTGGGGACTTGTAGCTCACCTTGTAGGCAAGAACGCCTTACCACATAGCTTTGTTTCATCTCACAGTTCTCTATCAAACACCAACGCCATTTGTTTGAGTTTTTGCATCATTTCTGCAAATACATCCGGCGAAATCGTTTGCTTGGCATCAGAAATTGAAGCATCAGGGTCAATATGCATCTCCACCATCAGTCCATCGGCACCGGCAGCCATTGCCGTGTAGGCTAAAGTGGGTACATATTTTCGCAAACCCACGGCGTGACTGGGGTCGACTATCACAGGTAAATGTCCCAGATCCTTTAAAATAGGAATCGCTGAGATATCTAAAGTATTACGCGTATAGGGCTCAAAACTACGAATACCTCTTTCACATAAAATCACATTCAGATTGCCCATTGACATGATGTATTCAGCCGCCAATAAAAACTCTTCATAAGTGGCTGACAATCCGCGCTTTAATAAAATGGGCTTTTGTGTTTTGCCTAATTGTTTAAGCATACTAAAATTTTGCATATTACGTGCACCCACTTGAATGATGTCCACCTTGTCGAGGAAATCATCGAGATCGGCCAGATCCATGATCTCAGATACACAAAGTAAATGAAAAGCATCTGCGGCTTGACGTAAAAAATCGAGCCCTATAGCACCAAGTCCTTGAAAATCAAAAGGTGATGTCCTTGGTTTATACGCGCCACCTCTTAAAATGGTTGCACCCAAATTGTGCGCCACTTTTGCGATATCATAGATTTGTTGCTGAGACTCTACCGCACAAGGTCCTGTAATCACAGGAAATGCAGCCCCTCCAAAAGTTAAGGGTCCTACTTTAATTCTACTTTGTTGATGAAACTGCTTGGTGGTCAATATACGTTTATTATCGGGCAAATATTTGTCTATGATAATTTTAGACTCTAGCCACGAATCGATGTGATGCAGCTTTGCTATATCACTGGTAAAAACCAATCGAGACTGATCTTCAAATTGAAAAAGTTTGGCAATAAGCCCCTCCTGTTGGCAGCGGGACATTAATTGTTCCAGCTGCTGGGCAGAAGCATTTTTATCTAAGATACAAATCATACTGTTCCTTAGGCTAAAACCCCAGTCTTTTCAACAGGAATAAACTGGTGATTATTGAGAGTCAGCTGATAGTTATGATATTGCACTAAACTACTGCGATGACCAATACTGATGACCAATGCCTCTGGAAAATAGGCATTAAGCATGCGATACATGCGTGCTTCACTTGTTTCATCCAACGCTGCAGTCGACTCATCTAATAATATCACTTGGGGACACCGTAAAAATAGCCGAACAAAGCCTACCAGCTGTTGTTGCCCTAAAGATAAGACTTGCGACCACTGTCGAACCTCATGTAAATCGGGGATAAAACTTTCCAAACCACATTGCATCATTAGATCAATCACACTTTTATCATTGATATTAAGTAAATCAGGATAGGTTAGAACGTCTTTTAAGCTTCCATCAGGAATGTAACACCGTTGAGGCAATAAAAACATTTGCTCTGGACTCGGTTGTCTTATTTTACCTTTTGCATTAGGCCATAAATCCATCAATACTTTAAGTAAAGTACTTTTCCCACTACCTGTGGCGCCAGAAATTAAATAACGATGTGGAGCTAAAAACTGCATATCGGAAATCGTAGACATCAGCTGATGATTAGGAAACTCAATTTTTAATTGCGACAGTGCAATGGAATGTAGACCACTATCGATTTGTTTCTCAACACCTAGATTGACTTGCTGAGACAAGGCAATGCCAGTATCAAACTCAGTTAAACGATAAATCACGGCCTTCCATTCTGCAAAATATGAAAAAGCCTCTACAATGCTTGAAAAAGCTTGCACAACCGATCGAAAAGCCCCAGATATTTGTACCATTCCACCCAATTGTACCCGTTTGGCAAAAAATAAGGGCATCGCTAAAAATATAGCTACGATTTGGGTGAAAATGTCATAACCAATGGTAAAAAATAATAGGTTTTTTCTCAAGGCATTGGCTTGAATATAGTTACCAAAAATTTTAGAAAATAAACCATTAAGCCTGGTTTGTTCATTTTTCTCTCCACGAAAGCTTGCGATTTGCTCACTATACTCGCGAATTTGAATTAATTGATGACGAAAATTTGCATTAAACAATTGTTGTAAGTACTCAATACCAGCCAACTTCTTGCCGATCATGCCTATACACCACAATCCTAAAATACCATAGATACTGGCCGCAAAAAATAAATATCCTGGAATCGTCACATGAAAACCTGCCAACACCAAAGGGAAGTTTCTGGACAAATTCCATAAAATCAAACTAAAGGAAATATAGGACGTCACCGACTGCAACAGTAAAAAGAAAATCTTTAATGTAAGCGCAGGAAACGATGCCAAATCTTCACTAATCCGCTGATCGGGATTATCGACACGTTTTTTTAACCAGCGCATCCGATAATGGGCTTGTTGATCTAGCCATTTATCAATATTCTGCTCTGTTAACCACCTCTGCCAATGGATAGTCAACAAACCACTGAAATACGAGCCATATCCCGCGCACACAAACACCAAGCCCGCAAGTCCAAAAAATTGCAAGCATGAGCTCATTAACAACTGTTTATTAAATGCAGCTAAGGCATCATACATATCCTTAGATACACTATTTAATGCGACACTCGCATACACACCGCCCAATGAACACATCAGATTAATAAATAAATAAAAAAACCCGCGTTTCTTTTCCTTTGAGGTCCAAAAAGGCTTGGTCAAGACATATAAGTCTTTAAAGAATTGTCGATTAAATCGTTGATAAGTTGTATCAGGTGTTGGGCTGCTCATATCTTTTCGACCTCTACATTTAAAGGAATAAAATCGCAACATCAATAGAATCAAAGTAATATTTTTGATTACAAAAATCACACACCACCTCTATTTTCTCATACTCTTTTAGAAGTTGATGGACATCATCTTGACCTAACATTTTAAGTACACTTCTCATTTTGTCGACATTACAGCGACATTTGAAGCGCACTGACTTTTCAAGTAATAGACGAATTTCGGTTTCATGGTATAAACGATACAGGATTTCAGAATTGGATAAATTCAACAATTCATCAGCCGTCACTGTCTGGCCGATTTTAGTCGCATACTCCCAAAACTCTTCTCGCTGACCAGTATCTTGTCCTGGAAGAAGTTGCAATAACATTCCTGCTACGCGTTTATTATCGACACCAATCATAATTTGAGTCGCCACTTGCTCCGATTGCGAAAAAAAGTTCATCAAATTTTGACTCATTGACATTGAGGTAATAGGGATAATGCTTTGAAAAACCTCTGTTTGATGGCTCTGATTAATGGTAAAAGACATTTGACCATCCAAAAATGCGCCTTGATATTCTTGGGGCGTTAAATCTTCGGTGAATTTTGCAAAACCACGCAAATTTAACAGATGATCACACTGTACAATTATCATTGGTAACGCAGCATTTCCCTGAAATTGCAAACTCAATTCACCTTCAAATTTCATACTGCCCACCAACAACAAACAGGCCACCAATGCTTCACCCAGCATCTGTTTAACGACAGGTGGATAATCACGTTGTTCAATAATCGTTTGATAGGTTTCGTCTAAACGCGCAATTTCTCCACGAATTTCGGCATGCTCAAAAATAAAGCGCTGCAATCCATCACAAGCTTCCATTGACTATCCTAAAACATCGAAAAAAAACTTATTTTACCACAAACCCAGCATTAAGGCTAAAAAGTTATGTTTAGAGCAGTGATTCCCGGCTAAATAAATTTAAGGCTTTAATTGCTGAGCGCCCTTTCAACCTCGAAGTGCAACACTGGGGTTCTGTCGCAAAAACTTTTAAAATCTAAAAACGAGTATTCTCCGGGCAAGCTTAGGCAGTCAGGGTATTGAATTGCTCAAAGATTGTCATATTGTCGGAATTCTGATGTTGATTTTTTCGTAACATATGATGGAGTTCAACACCTGATAAAGTTGCTTCCGCGGAGTGAAACGCCTTAAATCCCTTCATTGGCTTGGTGATTTTTTTAATAAATCGATGGTCT
>JAKFUY010000082.1 GCA_021732495.1 Legionellales bacterium
TCATTATGGATTGTGGACAGACATGTCCGATTGATGTAACCGAGGACCTCAAATACGAAAGACAAAACCCTATCCATATCACATGTAATGCCAAACCCGATATCCTCGAAGATTTGCATAATGAGTTTGGAAAATGCTCTCAAAATTTTGGCAAGAAATTTAAATTTATTGCAGATGGTTTTTTTAAAACATGTACTACAGGTAGCGGTGAATTCCCTGTAAATAGATATATGGAGCCTTATTTTCTCGATAAGGAGCGTTCCATCTATGGGGGTCTTTGTATTGAAAGCAGCGAAATCGCAGCTGTTACAAAATATATACAAAAAAAATATCCCCAAGCAAACATCACTGATCGCCTGGAAAGATTAGGCGTTAAGCCTTAATTAAAATGCACCAATATCAATGGTTTTACAACTCACCATAACAGGATGCCCGCCACGATTCAGTTTTAATTTAATTGTGGTGCCAATATCTACTTTATTTAACAAATGATAAAGCTCATCATAATTTTTAATAGGGTGGCCATTGACTGCTTCAATTACATCACCAAGCACTAAACGCCCTAGACCATCTCGACCTGTACCGCGAATCCCTACACGCGCTGCAGGAGTGTTTGGCAATACATCAGCGACCAATACGCCTGATAAAACCCCTAAATGCTGAGCAATCGATACGGGTACAGGTTGGAGCCCCACACCTGCTAAACGAACGCGACCATGTTGAATAATTTGATTGACAATGCGTTTGATTTCACTAGAAGGAACGGCAAAACCGATGCCTGCTGAAGACCCTGACTCAGAAAATATTGCTGTATTTAAACCAATTAAGCGTGCTGAACTATCGAGTAAAGGTCCACCAGAGTTCCCAGGATTAATTGATGCATCCGTTTGTATCATATCATGAATGGTCACCCCACCGATGCCTGGAACTTGGCGACCCAAAGCTGAAATCACCCCTACAGTCAAACTATGATCGAAACCAAATGGGTTGCCGATAGCCAATGCTTTTTGTCCGACTTGCAGCTCATGCGTAGGCGCAATTTCAATGGGCGTAAAATCTTTCAATTGCGCTAAAGCCTTGCTCGAATTAATAGCCAGAACGGCAAGGTCTTTTCGAGGTTCATAACCGATGACATCGGCACTAACCGTCATACCATTAATACTAATTTGAAACTTATCAGCACCTTTAATGACATGAAAATTAGTTACCACATGACCTTGTTTATCCCAAATCAACCCCGAACCAGAGCCAGATTGTTTTAACGCAGCAGCTTGTCGCAACGGATCAACCACCGTCGTTAACCGATGAATAAATACCACCTTAGAAGAAATCTTACGAAAGACGTCAATCGTATTTTGTTCATCAGGCAAGGTTTGAGCCATAAGCTGAGAACTTAAGCACATTAAAAATAATAATTTTTTAAACATTTAATTATCCATCTTCAAAAAGTAAAACCAATCTGGTATGGTTAACTCACATACAAGAACTTATGTATTTGCCTTTAAATTCGGAAGCCCTCGGAGGGAAGGCATGCCGTGGATCCTCAAATCAGTCCAACGTGTCATATAATCATTCAAAAACAATTCAAGAAGTGGTTGAGAAAACTGATATCCGTCAATATTTATTAACTTTAGATTGCTAAGTTCACATAATTTTCGAATACTTTGAAAGTAAACGATTTCGGTAAAACTCACATCCAATACGACTAATGTCTCAATTTCGCAGATTTCATTTGCCCCATGATCACCGATAGCTGTATGACTCAAATCCAACTGCTCAAGATTCAAGCCACTCAAGACACCCACATCATCATCAGTGATTTCCGTATTAGCCAAATTTAAAGATTTTAATTTACGCATATTTTTTAGAAATCCTAGATCTGAAACTGGATTACTCTTTAATGATAGTTCTTGCAAACTCAGTGATGACAACATATGAAGCTTCTCACTACTCAAAGAACAATTATCTAAACCTAGTTTTTGAATTCCGGTTAATAATCCAATCACTTGAATATCCATTTCGGACAAAAGAATACCAATGAGATCTAAAGTAACAATTGATGGCCGCATACCTAAAAATACCACGAGATGCATTATCCAGTTTTTATTGAGTTTTGCCGATTGTTCATATACTTTACAATACTGCCCTTCCACCAGAACCTTTAGTTCAGATTCACAAAACTCAGATTCTGATTCAGAAACAGAGCTAGCGCGAGAGCGAGACACAGAGCTTACGTCAGACACAGAGCTCGAACCAGAACTAGAATACAATGAACCACTTAGAGCAATTTCAAAACTATTTAGCACATTAATTTCACTAATATCAAATAATCTGCAAATAATATCACGTTTGTGATTTATTGTGAATCATAAAGATAAAATAACCGTCTTTATATGTTTATGTATACAATTGTGGAACCAACCCAGAATATGATATAATTTAAGTATATTTTACTAAAGTGACAAAAACATGGACAATAAAACTTTTTCTTTGAGACTTGAACCTATTAAAAGAACCGAAAAAAAGAATATTCGTACACCGACAACAGTCACTATACCTGAAGCACCTGGAATGAGTATATTGATTCCAAGCAATAAACTGAGTGCGAAAGAGCTCGCAAGAAATACTCTTAATAAGTTTAAAAACGCCCTCATCGATCAGAAAAAGAATACTCCGGTTTATGTCAATATTGATCCTATCAACCAGCTACCGCCTTCTAGAGCATTCCCAAGATTCAACAGACCGCCCGTCATACAACCCAGTCCGCAAGCAATCAACACAACACCTATTGCACGACCCGCACCACGTCCTGTTCCTGTTTTTAATTCGCAACCTATCATGCAGCCTAAAAACCAAGCCAATAGCTTTTCCAGGCCTCCTATTTCTCAAAATCCATTCGAGTCCGCGCCTAGAATCCAGCCCACTGTATCGGTACGGCGACATAGGACTGGTAACACATTGTTTACCGAAACAACCTTTCGACGATAAGTTAAGTGCTGGCTAAAATTTGATTGGTCAAACGTGTTCTGAGATAAAATCCACGAGGACACGTTTGAATCACGTTGGCATGTTCATCTAAGCTTTTTGTCAATGCTTTTGCATTGGCCGCCTTGGGGCGAATATGTAAAAAATGTCCCAAAGAACCATCAATTTTTTCAACCTGGCCTTTTAAAACCATTTCAGTGAGCATCTCCCAATCTTCTTTTAAAATATTCATTTGGACTCCATTGGGCGACCATAAATGAGGTTGTCCAATTCGTCTTTGTAACAAAGGAATGTTTTTACTGGATTCAACCGGGATCCAAAGCACTGTTTGCAGTTTTTTATAACATGAGGATTGTTCCCACGATAACTCGAGGAGATTTAATAATGGCAATATCGTCACATACGTTGATTCTGCAACACTACCATTGGCATTTAATGGAATTGTTTTTAATTCAATATTTAAATCGGGAAAATCCGGAATAGGTAGACAGCCTGCTTGAGCACCAAGAAACATCTCTACCGCCTGTCCTAACCAACCTTTTGTATGGAGTGTATCGGTTGGCGGCCTCAGCTGTAAATGTTGGGCAAGTTGCATAATCGTCATCCCACCCAACTCTGAGGCTTTGCTTAATAAATCATTTCGATTCATTAACGACCGTGCTTGCAATGGATAGGTCTTTAAGTTGATGTCCATCCACTTCACTGGGCGCCTGGGTTAATAAACACACAGCACTTAAGCTTTTCGGGAATGCAATGACTTCTCGAATCGATTGAGATTGGGTGAGTAACATCACCAAACGATCGACTCCTAAAGCAATACCACCATGGGGTGGACATCCATATTCTAAGGCCTCTACAAAAAAGCCAAACTTTTTCTGCACATCTTCTTCACTCATCCCCAATAACTCAAATACACATTTTTGCATTTGGGGGCGATGAATACGAATTGACCCACCTCCTAACTCATAGCCATTGAGGACCAAATCATAGGCTTTTGCTTTGGCAGATAACGGATCTCGCTTTAGTTGTTCAATATCAGTCACATGATGAGAGGTAAAAGGATGGTGAGCCGATTCAATTTGACCATTTTTTTCATTGCGCAAGAAAATTGGCCAATCGACAACCCATGCGATCTTCCAATCATTGACATCAATTAATTTTAAATCAAAGCCGAGTTTTTGTCGAAGAGCGCCCATCGGTTCAGTGACTTGGGCAGATAGACCTGCTGCGCAAAATAAAACATCACCCGATTGAACATGACATTGCTCGATAAGTTTGGAAATTTCTTTATCTGAAAGATGCTTTAACAATGAAGATTGTAATCCTTCACGCCCTAACTCAGGTTGGTTTACTTTAATATAGGCCAATCCTGATACCCCAAGTCTTTGCATGAATTGGGCGTATTCATCCAATTGTTTTCGCGATAACCCTGCAGCATTTGGGCATTTAAGCATAATAATACGCGATTGTTCATGGATTGCTGCTTCCTGAAAAATTGAAAATGTCGATTCAGTAAAAATCTCTTTTACATCTTGTAGATATAAGGGGTTGCGCAAATCAGGCTTATCACTACCGTAACGACTCATTGCCTCGTCATAAGATACGCGCAGGAAAGGCGTAGACAGCTTAATCCCCAAGGTTTCTTGAAAAAGATGACACATTAAACCTTCAATCATATTTTGAATATCTTTTTCATCAATAAAAGACATTTCCATATCTAATTGCGTAAACTCAGGTTGTCTATCAGCCCGCAAATCTTCATCACGGAAACAACGCACAATTTGATAATACTTATCAAAACCGGCCATCATTAACATCTGTTTAAACAGCTGAGGAGACTGCGGCAATGCGTAAAACTTTCCAGGATGCACCCGAGATGGCACTAAGTAGTCTCGTGCACCTTCAGGGGTTGCCTTGGTTAACATTGGAGTTTCAATATCTACGAAGTTTTTCTCGTTTAAATACTCTCGAATGAAGCGAACAATTCGATGGCGTTGAATTATCTTTTGATGTGGCTCATCACGACGCAAGTCGAGGTAACGATATTTTAAGCGCAGGTCCTCATAAACCGATTGATGTTCATCAGGTAAAAAAGGAGGTACCACTGAGGTATTTAGAATTTCTAATGCCGTAATTTCTAACTCAACATCTCCAGTGGCCATTTGTGCGTTGCGCATATTTTCAGGACGCGCCCTGACCTGTCCTGTTACTTTAACCACAAACTCATGTTTCAGTTCAGAAGCCAAAGCCAGTAATTCAGTTTGTCCCGGCTCTACAACGGCCTGTAATACACCAGAGGAATCTCGAATATCTAAAAAGACCAGTTCACCAAAATTTCGTCTTTTGTTAATCCAGCCACATACGGTTACCACTTGACCTATCATCGTGGACTGAATGTCTTTGCATAAATTCGTTCTCATGGATACTCCTTATTTTTTTGGCTTCAATAGAGGCTGCTCAATGGTGCCAAGTGATAATATCATTTTCAAGGCTTCCTCTACTGAGATATCTAAACGCTGCATATCATGTTCTGCAATCATCAAAAAAAATCCCGAGGTAGGATTTGGTGTGGTGGGCACAAAAACCGTATTCAAAACAGGCGCATCAGGCTTTGGCTGC
This sequence comes from Legionellales bacterium, assembly GCA_021732495.1. Lineage (GTDB taxonomy): Bacteria > Pseudomonadota > Gammaproteobacteria > Legionellales > Legionellaceae > UBA2653. The sequence goes on from JAKFUY010000082.1 coordinate 5,605, forward strand.
ATCTGCCCGGTTAAAAAGGCTAATGTCCAGCAACCTTGACGAGGGTATTCAATCATCACGACTTGACGAAAGGATTTTCCCTCCGACATAAACAATGCCTGAATGATTTGCTTGGTAGTTTGATATATCATCCTAACCAGAGGGATTTTATGTAATAAAGCCTCGCCCCAGAAAACAAATTTCTGCCCTAACCAATTGGTGACCAAAACCCCTGTCAATAAAAACAATGATAAGGCCAGAATCACACCAAAACCAGGAATAGAGTATCCAAAAATGAAATGCGGCTGATAGGCCTCAGGTAGGAGACGTTCAATCTTGTTAAGCCACTCTAAAATAGCAGAAATAACGATAACGGTGACAAATATAGGCATCCAAAATGCCAATCCTGTCAACAAATAGCCCCGAAGTCGCTTCATCATTCTGATTTTTCCTGTTTGGTTTCAACCTTTTTTTCAGAAGAAGTCTCCGTTTTGGGGCTTTTGCTTTTAAAATCAGTGGCATACCATCCCGTGCCCTTTAACTGGAAACCAGCGGCAGAGACCAAACGGTCAACATCATGGTCTTGACAGGCCGGACAACTCGGCAAAGATGTATCGCTCAATCGCCTCATCAGCTCAAATTGATGATGACATTTTTTACAGGAATACTCATAAATTGGCATGGAAACCAAACCTCAATAAAGATAAAATAAAAGGATTATAACGAACTCTTCAACGAGCCTCAATCAACTTATCAAAGT
>JAKFUY010000053.1 GCA_021732495.1 Legionellales bacterium
TCGCGTTAGCATAGTGGTTTGCTTCACATAATACGCCTAAAGTAGGGTAAATTATTCACATATAACAGATTAAGCGAATAATTTTTAGGGCAAAAACAGGCTGTTTTGGGCTAAAATACGCTTTTTTGGACCTTAAAAATTTGAGTTAATTCATGCGGTTAGAGCAAGACCTGCTAAAATGGTAAATTGCGTCCTTTAGCCCCTCATAGGCCTCATTCATGACGTCGTCACTTGTTATTTTTTCCATCAATTGACTTGACACGCACTCTCCATGTTTCTGACTACATTCCCCATAAGGCCCCAAGTTACGGTCCTCGCCTTTTGGGGTCACTTTGATGGGAGAAATCGACCAAAAAAATTTTTAAATGAACATAGTGATATGTTTTTGATGCCTCCTCAGCTAAAAGGTCGCTTACAAAGTCATTAAACTTTATGAAATAAACGAAAACACATCAAAACAGACTTTATAAATTACTCTATGTCTTATTACAGGACGATAAAGTGGCCCCAAAAGGCACGGACCGTAAGCTGCCGCCTCATAGGCATGAGCCAGCTTTTGCGACAGAACCGCAAACAGTGTTTGCATAAGCTGATTAACCAAGTAGATCCCTATCAATTAACTTCTTTTTACCTGACGCATGGCGTTCACGGGAATCAATGTCGATATAATGGTCAGTAATGAGCGATGAACTATGGCCAGCATCATCACGTACATGTTCACGAGGTCGAATCTTTACATCATCCGAAATACCAGTGTGTCGTAACCAATGCACGGTTGCCGATTGGAGATTATTTGCCTCTTCTTCAAACCCATCTGCTTGCATGCGATGGATGGTATAATCAAAACAAAATTGCACAATGTTGCGAATTTGATTGGTGCTTGAAATAGCGCCAACACCACGTTCTTTAGGAATCAAAGGCGAATTATCATCTGGTGATGGAAGGGGGGTAAGGCTTAAGTATTTTCGCCATCGTTTTAATGAAGCAAGCATCGCATCACTCACGGTAATATTTCGTTGTTTATTACCTTTGCCAACGGTTGTAAACCACCAGTTCGCATCATTATCTTTAATAAAATGATTCATTCTGGGTTCCCACCGAACTGTGGCAGTTAATTCTGAAATTCGTAAATACATGCCATATAACGCACCCATAATAAATAAGGTGCGTTCATGTTTTTTGGGATTAACTGCCGCCAATTGTTTTGCTGTTTCAATCACATAATCCCATTGTAATTCAGTTAAGCGACGGATAATCGGCACACCCTGATTTTTACGTAAAAAACGACTTTTTTGCCGGATCTGTAAAACTGGGTTTAGCTCTGTCAAACCCTCGATAATCAAATAATTGAAAAAACTACCGAGCACTGAAAAAATTTCTTTAAACGCCCTATCAGACATTAAATATTCTTTTGGATCAGGGGTCACACCTTGACGTGCGGCAACTTTACTGACAGTCACAACAAATGGCCGCCAGGCACTATTGGGTATACGTACCCCGTTTTGCTCTATGAAACGCGATACTTTTGCAGTTGTGATCCAATGCAGGGGAGGGTGCTTACAAAAATTTAAATAATCTTCCATATCAAGACGCGACAATGTAAGAATGGATTTTTTTTGGATGAGCCAAGCCCATTGCAACAGGCGCTCTATTTCACGACGATAACTATTATAGGTTGCTTCATTACCATCATATTCTCGCAAAAAATTACGCGTCAATTCAAAGTCATTATTGGCAAATATTAGCTTGATGTGTGATGGTAACGTAATTTTTTTTATTGTATTGATTGTGTCAAAAATTGCCAGTGGGGTTGATGTTGCTTGCTGATCATTCTTCGTCGTCAACATTTAGATTCTCCAATGACAAAGAGCTTTCATGAAATTGTCCTTCATGGTAATTCTGTCAGCGTTGCTGACAGTTTTGAATACTGAAGAATCGCATGTCTTATGTTCATTCATCGGATTCTTCAGTATTCAATAGACCTTGATTCACTTCAGCGCTGAGTTTTGACTCTAAAACTTTTGGAGATGGTAAATCTTTTCTGAGTTCTTTGGGTAGTTCTTGTAATAAGCGATATTCTGCTACTCCAATTGGACCGTCTGTGCGTTTTAATGCGTATTCAGCAATGAGCTTGCTTTTCTTTTTGCACAATAAAAGGCCAATACTTGGATTGTCTTCAGGGGATTTTAATTGAGCATCAACAACAGCCAAGTAAAAATTTAGCTTGCCAACGTGCTCTGGTTTGAACTCGGTAGCTTTGAGCTCCACGACGAAAAAGCTACGAAGGTGTACGTGATAAAATAGCATATCCAAGAAAAAATCTTTTCCATCGATGGTTAATTTATATTGATTTCCCATATATGCAAATCCTGTTCCAAACTCAAGAAATAGCTTGCTAAGATGGTTTATCATAGCGTTCTCTATTTCCAGTTCTGCTGCTTCTTCAGTGACAGGAAGAAATCTAAAATCATAGGGATCTTTAAATAACTGTAAAGCTAAATCGGATTGAGGAGAAGGAAGCCTCTCAATGAAATTAGTAACTTTATGCGCATGCTTTCCTTGTATTTCATAGAGGTTTTGTTCAATTTGTATTGTTAAAACACTACGAGCTGTGCCATTTTTTTGAACACTCGTGGCATACCATTCACGAGCAACTGGATCTTTAACCTGTTCAATAAGCGTAACTATGTGCCCCCACGGTAATTTCCGCACGGCCTGTGCGGAAATTAATTCTGGGTATAATCTAGCAAATTTCCTCATTCTTTCAAGGTTGCTGACAGAGAAACCTTTTGTGCCTGGAAAGTCAGTGCGCATATCTTTAGAAACTTGCTGTAAAAATTTGCCTCCCCATTTAACTGTCGCTTGTTTTTCTATAATCCGATTGCCTAAGTCCCAATAGAACGCTATCATTTCTTCATTAACTACATAAGCGGCCTTTAATTGAGCACTACGGTAACGCTGCTTGGTTTCCGTTAAAAATACTTGATATTCAACATCGACAATAAGGTTCTTCACACGTTCTCTCTATTTATAGACTAATACAATAATTTAAGAATTGAAGCCGCGTAAATTCCGACCTCAAGCATTCATTTTCAAATAGTCTAACAGACATTCGCTATTTGTAATAGTAATATTTATCACAAATAATCGCGTGTTAGTGATACTAGCCCAGAACCCCAAATGGCCTCAGGTTACGGTCCGTGCCTTTTGGGGCCACTTTATCGTCCTGTAATAAGACATAGAGTAATTTATAAAGTCTGTTTTGATGTGTTTTCGTTTATTTCATAAAGTTTAATGACTTTGTAAGCGACCTTTTAGCTGAGGAGGCATCAAAAACATATCACTATGTTCATTTAAAAATTTTTTTGGTCGATTTCTCCCATCAAAGTGACCCCAAAAGGCACGGACCGTAACTTGGGGCCATAATGGCTGCTGCGCACAGCTCAGATATTGTCATTCCATCAGAAAGATGCTTTTCTGTAATAGGTGACCAATAAACCAAATCTTGTTTTGTATAAGTTACTTTCTGTTGAAGCAAATGCCTATCTGTCATGCTCTGCTTAAGAATTGCTGAAACCCCAATGACTTTAAATGTGCTTTGAAACGGAAAATGTTCTTTAGCGCGATATTGAATACGCATATTGTTTGCTGTATTTATTGCGAATACGCCAATCCGCCCACCAGAGGAACCTTCAAGTTCTGCCAGAGCCTTATGTATGGATGGTTTAATTGGTTGCTGGGAATTCGCAAAACCAGTTCCAACAAAATGAACCGAGGTAATGACCAGGAATAATGAATACCTGAATATGTAATTTTTTATCATGTTTTACCACCTGCTTCTCGTAATATTGGTATATTGTTACTGGACAGCGAACCACAGGGGTAAGCTACAGCGCTTTTTTAAGAAATAAAGATTATGGTTCGGTGGATGATTTTCCAATACACCAAAGACTTCATAGCCTTGTTTTATATAAAAATCTTTCGCCTGATAATCAAATGTAGTTGTATTAGACAAGGTTGCACCAAGCGCTTTAGCTTCCTCTTCAATCTTGTCCATTAGATAGGTTCCTAACTGTTTGTATCTATAGGCCTCAGCTACAAATAGCGCATCGATGTACATAATACCCCAGCAATAAATATAGGCATTGATGCCTGCAATAACTTTATTATTGTTTTTTAGAACATAATGCTTAAGAATAGGCGCTTTTTTTTGCGGCAACGGCACGCCTTTATTGTTGGAGTGCATGACTTCGTTGCTTATATATTCGCACTCTTCGTCAGTACTGATGGAGAATTCATAAGGACAATTGATTTCGGTCATATTAAACCACCTTGTTTTCTGTAAAGCTCGCGCATTATTGACGTTATGGCACTATTTATCTACTGATGGTGTTTTTGGTTCATATTGTTTCTCGAAGCTGAATTAGCTTAATACCCGTTTGAGAAAGCTCAGCATCTCTGGCCAGTTTTATTTAAAAAGTAGGGGCATCAGGTGTAATAAACCCTTCAGCTTGGCTAGTCCACAGTTTATAAAAGTGACCAGATTTATCTTGAAGTAATACCTCCAATGATCCATCTTGCACAATTTCTCCATCAACAAATACCAATATTCTATCCATATCTTTTAAAGTCGATAATCTGTGTGCTATCACAAGAGTTGTTTTATTAATCATTAACTCATGCAAACTTTCTTTTATATAATCCTCTGTTATTGAATCTAAAGCTGATGTGGCTTCATCTAATAATAAAATAGGGGCTTGTTTGAGAAAGGCTCTTGCTATTGCTATTCTCTGTTTTTGTCCGCCCGATAATTTTACACCACGCTCACCCACCAAGCACTGATATTGTTCTGGTAGCTCTGATATAAATTCATGGCATTTTGCACTTTTTGCCGCTGCGATGACTTCTTCATCCGTAGCCTCAGTTCTTCCAAAGCGGATATTGTCCATTATAGTTCTATGAAACAATTCGGGGTCTTGTGGAATTGTTGCTACTTGCTTTCTTAGTGAGCGAATTGTTCCCTTTAGAATATCTTGGCTATCGATCAAGATATTCCCAGCTTGTGGCTCAATTAATCGTAAAATTAATTTGATAAAAGTTGATTTGCCACCACCTGAGTAACCTACTAAACCTACACTCTGTCCAGGATGAATGACGACGTTTAAATTGCTAAATAAGGATTTGTTATTAGTATATTGAAAACTAACATCTTCAAATTTAATCTCGCCATCTGTTACTTCAATAGGAGATGCTCCTGGGATATCCTTAATTGCATGGGGCAATCTAACAAAGCTTAAAGCTTGGTTACAGGCTCCAATTACTTTAGAAAATCGTTGCATTTCGTGTCCTACTCTAAATACGCCATCAAGAAAAGTAAGCGATATTATCATCACTAGAGCAAAATCTCCGGGACTTACTGTGCCATGCAAACGGCCATAAATTAGAGAAAATAACATCGTACCCATTAAGAGGGTAACACCTGTTCCCTGGGCAAAGTTGACTTTTAAATTTCTCCATTGCAACTGTCGATCAGTTTGGACTACCTGATTAATATCTTTATCAATATTAGAAATTTCTTGAGGAAGATTAGCATATAATTTTACCGCCATAACATTAGAAATGGCATCAATCATAGTGCCATCTACTTTAGCACCTGCCTCAGACAAGTTTCTGGAGATTTTTTCTGAGCTTCTTGCTGCGACATAGGATAGCCCCATAAAAGTAAGAGACCATACAAAGAGTATGGTGCCAAAAATTGGATCCACGACCGTAAATAAAGTAATGCTGGCAATCAGGATTGAAAATATTCTTGGAAAAAATAACTCAAAGGGCGTTTTAATTACCTCTTCTATATTTTCAGCCATGTCAGAAATCTTTTTAGATAAACTTCCCGCAAAATGATTTTGAAAAAAATCATGCGAGTGTCTCATTAAGTAAGCAAACATATCTTTACAGATTGCTGATTTAATTTCAGGATATAAGCGCAAGCACAGATAAGTGTTGAAACGGTAACATATGTTTAAAATCATTGGTAATGAGGCGTATACAATTGCGGGAATTAATATAGCGTTCAGCAGTGTAGTGTTTTCTGGAAAATGGGCTACAGCATCAATAATTACTTTTAATAAGTAAGGACTGAGAGTCATTTCTACCGCTCCCAATAGCCCACATAAAAGAAACACAGATAAATAAAGTTTTCTATTTTTCAAATAGCGCCATATGAAAGGAACTAATTGACCTGGCAAAGTTACCTCAGTTATATTTTGTTCCACGTAGTTCCCCCTTCAAGTTCAAAAAGTGGGATCTCAGG
>JAKFUY010000113.1 GCA_021732495.1 Legionellales bacterium
AATATCGTCACCGGCATTGAGCATTGATAAAGAAAGGACTTCTTGGGTTTCCAAAATAGTCTCGATTTCAGGGTATTCATTGTCGGTGGTTAATATGTCCAACTGCCACATCATTTTTCCTCTTTTAACATCTTTTCTAAATAATGAATATTCATTCCACCACTTTTAAAACCAGGATCTTTTAATATTTTTTGATGAAGTTCAATATTGGTTTTAATGCCATCAATCACCATTTCATCGAGGGCTTGTCGCATTCTTGCTATCGCCGTTTCTCGACAATCTCCGTAACTAATTAATTTGGCAATCATGGAGTCATAGTGTGGCGGCACAGTGTAACTGGTATAAATATGCGAATCAAAACGAATTCCAGGCCCTCCTGGCGTATGAAGCCATGTAATCTTTCCGGGGCAAGGCATAAATGTTCTCGGATCTTCTGCATTGATTCTGCATTCAATGGCATGACCGCTTAATTTAATGTCTTCTTGGGTGTAAGACAAAGGCAAACCACTTGCGATTTTAATTTGTTCTTTGACAAGATCAACCCCGGTTATCATTTCAGTCACTGGGTGCTCTACCTGAATTCGGGTATTCATTTCGATGAAATAAAAACATCCATCTTGATAGAGGAATTCAAAGGTGCCGGCGCCACGATATTTTAAATTACGACAGGCATTTACCACACATTCGCCCATCTCTTGGCGGAGTTCTTCGGAAATGCCATATGCAGGTGCTTCCTCAACCACTTTTTGATGGCGTCTTTGCATCGAACAATCGCGTTCCCCAAGATGTATGGCATTGCCTTGTCCATCACCTAATACTTGAAATTCAATATGACGTGGATTTTCAAGGAATTTTTCCATGTATACCACATCATTATTAAATGCAGCTTTGGCCTCACTTTTGGTTAAACCGATTGCATTAATTAAATTTGATTCGTGATGCACCACGCGCATGCCACGACCACCGCCACCGCCGGCGGCTTTGATAATTACAGGATAACCAATGCCTTGCGCTAACTTTAAATTAATTTGGTCCTCATCGCCCAAGGACCCATCAGAACCGGGCACACAAGGCACGCCTGCTTTTTTCATGGTGGCAATTGCAGAAACCTTATCACCCATCAGTCGAATGGTATCGGCACGTGGGCCAATGAATTGAAAGCCGCTGCTTTCAACAATTTCTGCAAAATCAGCATGCTCCGATAAAAAGCCATAGCCTGGATGAATCGCAACTGCATCAGTTACTTCTGCAGCAGAGATAATAGCAGGAATATTAAGATAGCTTTTCATTGATGGCGCAGGCCCAATGCAGACCGTTTCATCAGCCAATTTGACATGTAATAAATCTTTGTCAGCTTGCGAATAAACGGCTACGGTTTTGATATCCAATTCTTTACAAGCTCGTAAAATGCGAAGAGCAATTTCACCACGGTTGGCAATCAAAATTTTGCTAAGCATGTTGTGTTGCTTCCTTTATTGAATAATAAATAAAGGTTGGCCAAATTCTACCGGCGAACCATTTTCGATTAAAACTGCACAGATTGTCCCAGATTTGTCAGCTTCAATTTCATTGAACATTTTCATGGCTTCAATGATGCATAATGTATCGCCAACTTTAACTGTTTGTCCAATTTGAACAAATACAGGGGTTTCCGGCGATGACGCAGTATACAAGGTGCCCACCATGGGGGAGCAGACTTGGTGTCCTTCAATTTTTTGCACAACAGGCGTAGATGCTGCAGCGACATGCAAATGTTCAGGATGTTTAGGTGATTCAATAGAAGTGTGATGAGACGGAGCTTGTTTTTGGCTAAAACAACTCAATCTTAGCGACTCTTCACCCTCTTTGATTTCAATTTCAGAGATGCCAGTCTCTTTGAGCAATGCAATTAATTTTCGTATTTTGCGAATATCCATAAATGATTTTTACCTCATTGTTTTTAAAAAATACCCAGCACCATGTTTAGATGGTCTTTTGTTAAATTTTAAAGCATTTTGACGTCATTATCAGATTATGACCAATTTTGGGAAAAATGTCGATATTTTACGAAAAAAAATAGAATTTTGCTGCGAATGAACAGGATAAGGGTGCACCGCACCCTTATCCTTCAGATTATGCTAAAGAGGCTTCAGTTTCAGTGAGTTCACCTAAACACGCCAAACCGTTTTGACGCGCAGCTTCATAGAGTGCTTTTTGAGCGTCAGCTACATTTTCAGCTTTGCCTGCCCATGTTTTTAAGCAATGATCTTGTAATGCACGGCCATACGAGAAACTTAAATTCCAGGGGTGAATGCCGTATTGGTTCATCATATTAAGGTTTAAAGCAGATTGCTCTGGAGTTTGTCCACCTGATAAGAAGTTAATGGAAGGAACTGCCGCAGGCACATGATTCATGTAAACCATTAACGAGTATTCAGCCACTTCTTCAGGGGAACTGAAAGGTTTGCATTCTATTCCACAGGTTACCATGCTGGTTTTGAGAATCATTAATTCTAAATGCACATGGTGGTGGAATAAAGCATCAAAGACTTCATGCAATACTTGAGAGCAAACTGCTGCAGATTGCATGATATCGTGATTTCCATCAATTAGTATTTCAGGCTCAACAATAGGAACAATGCCAGCTTCTTGACAAGAACTTGCATAGCGGGCCAACATCTCTGCGCCACAACGAATGGCTTTAGGCGAGGGGCCATGTGCGGAGATTTGAAAGACGTTACGCCATTTAGCAAAACGGGCACCCATATTTTTAAATTGTTGCAAACGTTCGTCGAGATCATCTAAGCCAATGCTGATTTTTTCATCCATAGTGCCTGCTAAAGTAATGAGGCCTTTATCGACTTTAATCCCTGGCATAATTCCTTTGTCTGTCAGCATTTGAACCAAGGGTTGGCCATTTTTGGCTTTTTGAGCAAGTGTTTCTTCATATAAAATGACGCCGCTAATATGATCTCCAAGATTTGGCGTAGAAAATAACATTTCTCGGTAATCGCGACGATTTTGTTCGTTATTTTCAAGATGAATACTATCGAAGCGTTTGCCAATGGTGCCTGTGCTTTCATCAGCAGCTAAAATACCTTTTCCTTCTTGTATCAAGTGCTCAACTGTTTCTGTCATTACATTGTATTCATTCATGCCGTGCTCCTTAGGCGAGTTAAAATTAACGAGACAAATATTTCTCTCGAATGATTTGCTGGATAGAAAATCCGTGGGCTTTTAAAAGCTCAAACGTATCATCAATCATTTTGGGGTTGCCACATAAATATATCAGATCGGTGTTTGGATTTGGATTTTTTTTCATTAAAACATCCTGAACATGACCATGATGAATATCAAACTCAGTTTTTGCTAGACCTTCAGTCTGTCTGCTTAAAGCGACTGAAAACCGAGCCTCATGGTGTTGTTGACAAAACGTGTTAAAATCGTCGCTAAACAATATATTTTCAAATTTTTGCACCCCTTGAATAATTTCCACCTGAAAGTGAGGGTTTTGTTTTAATCGTGTGGCAATATTCGGTAACATCGAACGGTAGGGGGTGATTCCTGTGCTGGTGCCAATAAAGATTAAGCGTTGATATTGGTCATCTTCAGGTTTTAGAGTTAAACGTCCAAAAGGACCCGTTACGGTGATAGCATCACCTGGATTTCGACTAAATAAATACGCCGAACCGGGGCCTCCCTCAACGAAACTGGCTGTAAATTCAATTTTTTTACCATGAGGTGGATTGGCAACACTGTAGCTTCGTCTTAATATTTTTCCATCGTGCTCAAATAAAATAGTTATAAATTGGCCTGCAGTAAAAGTCCACGCATGGTCAGCTTCAATCTCCCCTACAAAGTGTTTGACATTTGGTGCAATCGATTGACATTGTTGTAGCTTGAATTGATATTCAGGTATGGCCATAATAATAAAGGAGGTTATTGAAATTTCCTTAACTATAGGCAATTTTTTAAACTTTGCAAGATAAACGGCAAACAATTCAGGGGTTTTTTTTATGGAACAGTCCAATGAGATTTAATGAAGTGTTTCAAACGCTAAAGTCATGTCTGGCGTTTAGAAATATATTATTGATAGGTTTATTGCTGACCACCCATGCAAATGCCCAAGGCATGGAAAAAGCCATTGGTTTCAGTGGCGGCCTTGGTGGTGTTATCAGTCTTTCATCGGGTTTGGCCGGTTTAGATTTAAGCACTATAATGAGAAACCTAGCTTCTTCATTTATTGATGTAGAGCACTTAGCACTTGGAATTTTTTATGTGGTAGGAATTGGTGTTCTTATCGCTGGTATCCATGATTTGGCAGAGTTTGGGATGATGCATCAATCTGATCCGATGGAAAAATTACGTGCCTTAACCAAACTCGGTATTGGTGCATTACTTATCTATTTCCCCTCATCGGTACAGGTGTTAAGCCAAACGCTATTTGGAGAAAATGTTTCATTAAGTTATCAAACCATCACAAGTGACATTGTCTATTCATCAGTTAAAGTCATATTGCAATTGGCAGGGTTTATATGGTTTGTTAGGGGGCTTTTTATGTTGATGACAGGCCATGAGGCAGGCGAGAGATTAAGGCATTTTAAGGGGGTTCTCTATATGGCTTCAGGGATACTGGCTGCAAACTTTGATTATGCCGTCAGTAGTACAAATTATCTTATGAAAACCGTGATGGACTTTTTTAAATCATTATGATTCATTGGTTGCGGAATCATCTTCACCACAAATTTTTAAATTATTCGAAATGGCAAAATCAAGAATGGATTGATAGATTTGCGGGCAAGACTCTTTGAGTTTAGGATCTAATACCACGCACTTGAATCCTTCATGATTAACACTGGGTTGTAGCATAGGAGAATAATGAATTCTGCGATTTTTAAAGCTGGCTAATGTCCCGCTCATGCGTTCTGCCCAATCACTCGGGCGAAAAGGCTTACCTTGATTGGTGACACCTTCAATAATTATTTTTTTCTTGCTCGGATCGCTCATTTTTAAGGCAAAAGTTGATCATGATTCCAATTATAACACTAAATGCGTTGGAACTAAAAGAAAACACCTCAGTTTGGGTTGAGCCGCAATTCCTGGGATAAATCTTGTTTATATTGATCGCAGCCAAAGACTACTATCAGACCAATAACGGTTGAACCAGCACAAAAAACAGTAGAAATTGCCGTAGCAGTTATAAAGGCTATGTTGCCCAATCCTATTAATAGATAGTTTATCCCTTGCGTTGTCGCTAACGCCGCTTGTATGAAGGGAGCAAGGTATATGGCTAACCAAATAAGAAAGGCAACCAAAGCCGCAAAAATTAAAGCAAGCAAAAAACAAACTATTTTGTAACCCGTATCGTTTTGAGTAGGCAGGTTTTCGAAGTGAGTGGAGATTAAACCGGGTGCATTGTCAAAAGTTTGACCACTCAGATAGCAGTGTCCCAAATTTGTTTCAATCGCTGAAAAATACTGGCCACATTGCATGTTTACAATATATTCCCCATGCTTCATTGGCAATGGCACTTCAGTAAAGACATTGGTATCTCTTCTAGACCCAATAGCCAATTGACCTCTGTGATTTTTTCCCCAGGAATAAATTTTTTCATCATTGGTTAATAAAATGAGATGACTGTTACTTACAGAAATGGATTTAACTTGATCAATGCAAAGCCGATAGCCATTATCGAGTGTATTGTACTCCATCGAATACAAATAGTCATCTGTGGTGAGAATAAATAAAGTCGAGCTTGTTGATTTTAAATCTTTAATGGTTCCATGGGTAAACTGCGCTAAACGTTCAGTAATCACTGGGGCATTATGAGAGGCACAAGAATATATTGTGTTTGTTGATGTTGAGAAAACTACAGAACTTGACTGGCCTTTAAACGCCCAATTTGTAATATTTTCACCTTCAGGAAGTAGATAATTGGCAGTACAATTTTCTAATAATCTGTTATTGAATAAAAATACATTGCCTTGATTTGAAATAAAAAAGCTGCGTCTGATTTGTGTTAATTTTTCATCAGCATTTAATTCTCCCCATAATGGCTCGAATGAAATTCTTTTCGGTTTGAGGACGGAAAATTGATAATCAAGACATTGGTGTTGTACTTCTGTGACGTTTAGAGCTTGACCTAGGTTGGTGAGTAACTCACCTTACGCACTAATCCTTGCTTCATAACTAAAATCCATTAAAATTTGCCTCCTAATTTTAGGGAGGGGACAGCAT
>JAKFUY010000164.1 GCA_021732495.1 Legionellales bacterium
CCGCAATTGCGGGTCAATGGGGTGCAAAACTGAGTGATATGATCGCCTTAAATACGACATAGCTTGAGATGCTGTTAATAAAGTTGTTCCCACCCGATAACTCCGAATTAAAAATGATTTAAATTTTAGGCATCTTTCTTGTCAGAGGACTTCTTTTGTTCTCGAAAAATCTAAAATTTAATTGGTGCTACAAATTAATTCACCGGGAGCTCCTGGTTGTAGATGTGCTCAATGTTTTTTGCGAAAAAAATATGTTAATATAACTTAAATTGGTTTTTTGTGGTTTTAGATGAATATCGATATTCGAAAAAAAGCGAATCATGTCAAAAGTGACATGCACACGTTACTATTGGATGAAAGATTACCTTTTTTTGTAGAAAAACCCTTTGAAATTCGTTTTGAGTATTCTGTAGAGCACAAAGGTGACATTTATTTTCTGGTTATCGAAGAGGAAGGTATGGTCCCGCTTCTGTGCCAACGATGTTTCGATGAATGTATTTATGATTATAAACATCGCACAGAATTAGCGGTTTGCAAAGATGATCTGGTCGCAGAAAAGTATCAAGATTTATATGATATTATTGTTTTACCTGATCTCATACTAGACATAAAAGGTGTTTTGATAGATAATATGTATTTATTTTTACCGGAAAATCATGAAAATGTTGATCAATGTAATAAAGATCAACTAAAATTAATGCAAAAGGACTCGTTTTTATAATGAAGTCTCTTGGCTTGTATCTTAAAAAAGATTACAATCCGTCCCAAATTGGAATAATCCTGAGGAGAGGAAGCAATGGCTGTACAACAAAATAAAAAATCTCGTTCGCGTCGCGACATGAGACGTTCGCATGATGCTTTAACATTACCAACTTTATCAGTTGATCCTGTATCTGGTGAAACCCACTTGCGTCATCATATGACTGCAGATGGTTTTTATCGTGGTCGTAAAGTGATTGATACTGATAAAGCTGTGCATGTGGATAATGAGTAAGTCCCTTGGAACTTATCACTTTAGCCATTGATGCAATGGGGGGAGACCACGGGTTGCCCGTGATTATCCCCGCATCTATGAATGCGCTAAAAAAACAAAAAAACCTAAAGCTACTTTTAGTAGGAAATGAAGTCTTAATCAAGAAGGCTTTATCTACTTACGCTCCCAGCTTGGTTTCTCGGTGTGAAATCATTCATGCGCCTGAAATTGTTGAAATGGATGAGCTTCCTTCTGTGGCATTGCGTACCAAAAAAAATTCATCGATGCGTATCGCAATTAATTGTGTCAAAGATGGTACTGCACATGCATGTGTAAGTGCTGGCAATACCGGGGCCTTAATGGCTACCGCACGTTATGTCTTAAAAACACTACCTGGAATTGATAGACCCGCTATTATTGCTCAACTGCCTGGATTGCGCCGAAGAACCCGTGTGGTTGATTTGGGTGCTAATGTGGATTCTTGTGCTGAGCACCTTTTTCAGTTTGCTGTGATGGGTTCTGCTTTAATTCAAGCTGTAGAACATGTATCGACCCCAAGAATCGGGGTATTAAATATTGGCATAGAAGAAATTAAGGGCAATGACCAAGTTAAAAGAACTGCTCAAATGTTAGCTGATTGCAAGTTATTAAACTATGTTGGCTTCGTCGAGGGTGATGGTTTTTATGTTGGTGATTGCGATTTGATTGTCTGTGATGGTTTTGTAGGTAATGTTGCATTAAAAGCAAGCGAAGGCTTGGCTAATATGATGATGCGTCAAATCAAAGATGTATTTTATCAAAGCTTTACTTCAAAATTAATAGGGCTTATTGCAAGACCAGTATTAAATCGTTTAAAAAAACGTCTAGATCCCTCGCAATATAACGGAGCTACGCTGATTGGTTTAAATGGCATTGTCATCAAAAGTCATGGTGGTGCATCGATTTTCGGTTTCGAAAATGCCATTGCACAGGCCTCCTTGCAAGTTCAAAGTAATGTTGTTGTATTGGTTCGTGATAAAATCAATGATTTTATCAATCAAGGTTTAATTTTATAAATAGATTAAGGAATAGGCTTATGCAGTTGGCTTGTATGTTTCCAGGTCAAGGTTCACAATCGATTGGAATGCTTAAAAGCATCTATGATGCCGATGTTAGCATTGCACAAACCTTTGATGAGGCTAAAGCGGTCTTAAATATTGATTTTTGGTCAATTGCGCAATCTGGCCCAGAAGATTTGTTAAATGATACCGTAACCACTCAGGTCGTAATGTTAATCGCTGATGTGGCCATGTACCGATTTCTACAAAAGCATGAAATGCCAACACCATTGATGATGGCAGGGCATAGCTTGGGTGAATATGCTGCTTTGGTATGTGGGGGGGCTATCGAATTTACAGATGCAATTCGCTTAGTCCGTCGAAGAGCTGAATTGATGCGCGATGTGGTAGCCCATACCGATGGTGCAATGGCTGCAATTATTGGCCTTGATAATGCAATTGTACAAGAGATTTGTGCCAATATTTCTAAAGCTCATCCCGATCAAGTGATAGAGCCTGCCAATTATAATGCTCCAGGACAAGTCGTGATTGCAGGCAATCGACAACTGATTGATTTGTCATTGCCTCAATTTGAACAGGCCGGGGCGCGAATGAGCAAAGTACTGATGGTAAGCGTACCGTGTCATTGTCGTTTAATGGAGCCTGCTGCGCATAAATTTTATAAAGTGTTAAATAGTACGCCAATGATGACGCCAAAAATGAAATTAATCAGCAATGTAGACTTATCTATTTACGAATCTGTTGATACAATGAGAAATTTATTGGCAGAACAATTGTATAAACCTGTGCGTTGGACAGAAACTTTGGCATTACTCAAACAACATCAGATTAATTCCGTCATGGAATGTGGTCCAGGAAAAGTATTGACAGGTTTGGTCAAACGTACTGAGCCCAGTCTGAATAGTATGTTTTGTTTCGAAATCAATCAGCTGCCAACATGGGGTAACGTTTAAGATGAGTGATAATGCAAAAAAAGTAGCATTGGTGACTGGTGCAACACGAGGTATTGGAAAAGCCATTGCTTTAGAGTTAGCCCAGCAGGGATTTTATGTTATTGGTACAGCAACCAGCCACAGCGGTGCCGAAAAAATTACACAATACCTGCAAGATGCTTATGGAACTGGTGAGGGTGTCGAGCTCAATATCAAGGACTCAGAAGCTGTAGATAATACCATTGATCGATTGGTAAATATGAATTTAGCACCCGCTGTTTTAATTAATAATGCAGGGGTGACAGCAGATAATTTGCTGTTAAGAATGTCTGATGATGAATGGTTGGATGTTATTGATACCAATTTAACAGGTGTCTTTAGAATGACACGTGCTTGCCTTAAGCCAATGTTTCGTGCACGCTTTGGAAGAATTGTGAATGTGTCATCTGTTGTAGGATCTATTGGTAATAGTGGACAAGTCAATTACTCTGCTACCAAAGCAGGGGTGATTGCCTTTGCTAAATCATTGGCTCAAGAAATGGCAAGCCGAGGAATTACAGTAAATTCAGTTGCGCCAGGCTTTATTGAAACCGATATGACTGACGTTTTACCCGATATGGTCAAACAAGAATTAATGAAAAGAATTCCAATGAAACGTTTGGGACAACCTGCAGATATCGCTAAAGCAGTTGCTTTTTTAGTTTCTGATGGTGCTGCTTATATCACAGGTCAAACAATTCATGTGAATGGTGGAATGTACATGGCATAAAACATATACTAATATTATATTATTATTATTTATTTGATTTAATTTAAAGAGGAAATCACTATAATGAGTACTGTAACAGAAAGAGTTCGTAAAATTGTTGTTGAGCAGCTCGGCGTGAAAGAAGAAGATTTAAACAATGACGCTTCTTTTGTTGATGATTTAGGTGCGGACTCATTAGACACTGTTGAACTGGTGATGGCTCTTGAAGAAGAATTTGAAACTGAAATTCCAGATGAAAAATCTGAGAAGATCACAACAATTCAAGAAGCTATTGATTTTATTGAAGCAAATCTCAATAAAAAAGACGAATAATTTTACTAAAACAGTGGTGAAAATATATTGCATTTTCCCGCTGTTTTTTTTATTTTTATTTTTAGCGCGCATAAGGGAGAATCTTCTTGAGTAAACGGCGTGTAGTGGTTACCGGTTTTGGAATGGTAACGCCAGTTGGTAATAATACTAAGGAATCATGGGCTAATATTCTCAATGGTGTCAGTGGTGTAGGTCAGGTAGAAGGTTTTGATACCAGTGAATATTCGACTAAAATTTGGGCCAAGGTTAAAGACTTCAATCCAGAAGAACATTTTGAAATTAAAGATGTCAAAAAAATGGATTTATTCATTCAATATGGAGTGGTTGCAGCCAATGAAGCGATTGCCCATGCTAATTTATCGATCAATGAAAAAAATGCTCATCGTTGCGGTGTAGCGGTCGGTGCTGGTATTGGTGGCATTCGAACCATTACACATAGTCAAGAAAAATTGATGACAGGAGGCCCTAAAAAGGTTTCTCCATATTTTATTCCTGCGGCGATTATTAATATGGTAGCCGGACAGATTTCGATCAAACATGGTATGAAAGGTCCCAATCTTTCAGTCGTAACGGCCTGTACAACAGGGACACATAATATTGGTTTAGCTGCTCGCTTAATTCAGTATGGTGATGCCGATGTCATGGTATGTGGTGGTTCTGAAATGACCAATACCCCGCTTTGTATCGCAGGCTTTTCTGCAGTTAGAGCATTGTCCAGACGCAATAATGAGCCCACTAAAGCTTCTCGTCCTTGGGATAAAGATCGTGATGGTTTTGTCATGGGTGAAGGGGCTGGTGTTTTAGTTCTCGAAGAATATGAACATGCCATCAAGCGCGGTGCAACGATTTATGCTGAATTTGCAGGTTTTGGAATGTCAGGTGATGCGTATCATATTACTGCTCCTGATGAGTCTGGGGAAGGTGCTATCAGTTGTATGCAAGTAGCCCTTAATGATGGACAAGTTCCATTGGAAGCAATTGATTATATCAACGCCCACGGAACCTCAACCCATATGAATGATTTAAATGAAACCAGGGCTATAAAAAAATTATTTGGTGAACATGCCTATCGTTTAGCAGTGAGCTCTACCAAATCAATGACTGGGCATTTATTAGGTGCTGCAGGTGCTGTAGAAGCTATTTTTAGTATTTTAGCCTTAAGAGACCAAGTCGCCCCTCCGACCATTAATCTTGATAATCCCGATGAGGAATGTGATTTGAATTATGTCGCTCATAAAAAGCAGCCTCGTAAAATCAATTATGTCATGAGCAATTCATTTGGATTTGGCGGAACCAATGCATCTCTTATATTTAAATCGCTGGGATAATGCATTCATATGAAATCATTGCCACATCAATGGCTTAAGATCTTGTTGATAGCGTTTCTCTCAGTGCTGTTATTCGGGGTATTCAAGATGTGGCAAATAAAACGCTATCTCATAGATACCCCTATACAACAAAAACAACTTTTACATTTCCCCTCTCGTTCCTCAGCAAAAACATTGGTTACTATTTTAGAAGCTAAGCACCTCCTCAAAAATAAGTACGCATTACTTGCCATTTTAAAATTGAAGCATGTTTCATTGTATTTGAAGTCTGGCACCTATCTGCTTGAACCTCAGGATACCATCTGGGATGTGGTAGAAAAAATAATGCGGGGAGAGGTTTATAAAATACCCTTTAAAATTATCGAAGGAACGCGTCTTTGCGAGTTAATGGCGCGACTTAATACAAGCTCTGATTATACCTTTTCTCCTGCAATGCTAGGTAGCATTGCCAATGAATCGAAGTCTTTAGAAGGCATGTTATTCCCATCGACGTATCTTCAGCCTTATGGAGAAAGTGTCTATCCTATTTTAAAGCTTGCCTATGCTACGATGCAAAAGAAGCTAGCTGAAGTTTGGCAGACCCGTGATTATAATTTACCTTATCAAAGCGCCTATGAATTACTAACAGCTGCTTCTATTATTGAAAAAGAAGCTTCAGATGAGCAGGAGCGACGTTTAATATCAGGTGTGATTGTCAATCGCTTAAAATTGCACATGCCTTTGCAGATGGATCCGACCGTGATCTACGGCATGGGTGGGTGTCAGCCTATTCTTTTAAAAGGCTCTGATCTTAAACAAGACAGTCCCTACAATTCTTATTTACATCGTGGCTTGCCACCC
>JAKFUY010000073.1 GCA_021732495.1 Legionellales bacterium
ACATTACCCAAGGGCATCAGATAACTATAGCCGACATCCATAAACCAATGCGGTGTCATTTTCCATTGTAATCTGCATGCAATTGCCAATTTATCAACATCAGGCATGCGCACATCTCTATCAACATCATTAGTAGGTGATTCATCATAGCCGCCACCCCATCGTAGTTGCAAACTATCGGTAACATCAAAGTTCATACCATACGAGGCACGAATGGTATTATGATAATTTTGCAAACTATTCGCACTCGCCTGGTATAATGCATCCTCTGTAGCAGAATATGCAGCGACACCAGAGAGTGAAATAGCCTGAAATGAAGACCAGGTAGAATATACAATAGAGCCTAACATTGAGACTCGAGGTGCTACCTGTTGGTAAAAACTAAAGGTTAATACATTTGGGAATTGAATAGGTTTACTTGATAAAGACAAGGTTTTATATTTTGCATCAGGCACTGTTTGACCTTTTTCATAATCTGCGAGTCGTCCCGTTAATTCACTGGTACCATTAAATTCCTGTGTGGTGCCATATTGAAAATTGAATCCAAAACGACTTCGACGATCATCAGTCATTAATAAAAATCCAGCATGAAAACCTAGATCAGTGGAGGTTCCATGATTAATCAAAGAGGAGTCATATTCAGTCACACTAATCTGAGAGCCAGACTCTTTATTGACATATTGAAAAGCAGCAGGTGCACCTAAAATATTATTAAAACTCACATCCGCCCATTGTATATCCAATCCCCAACCTACAGCGAGGTTTTTGGTAATTAAGCCACCCATTTCAGGTGAAATATCCACCACCGTCAACTCACTTAAGGTGGCTGCATAACGTAAAGCAGAGTCCTCTGGCCAACTGGTTGATAAACCCAACGGTGATACAATGCTTAGGCCATAGGTAAAGTTGTCGCCTACCGGAATGGCTACATGCAAATTAGGGACAACCGCATTTTGAGCCCCATTTAGATTATTAAAATTTTCTACATATGGCGGTAGCAGGTTATCAGTACCAATTTCAATTTGATTAAAAATAGCCTCTCCAGTCAAGCTCACATGAGGTAATACACCCACAGCTCCTAATACAACCTCTGGTTTTCTAAGTAAAACCAACCCAGCTGGATTAAACCAACCAATGGATGCATCACGACCTTCGGCTGCCACACCTGCAGCAAAATTACCGACCGCTGAAGCACTTCCTTCAGTATAAAGAGAGAATGCACCGGAGTGAGATTGAAAACTGGTTAGCCCACATCCCAACAGCAGCATTGAGGAATATAACGTATTGAAAGAATGCTTCATATTAAAATCTGGATTTGAAAAAATCGAAAAATTATCATAATCGAATCCAAAACAAAGTCAACGGCTTGGCAAGAGATTTTGAAAATTCCGGGATTTTTCATAAAAATAGCAGTCAATTCTCGTTTTCAAATACAACGGGTGATTAGATTATTCAATAAAAAAATTTAAAATGCTTAATCACATGATTATCGAGTATGAGAAACTTAAGTTCTTTACGAGCATTTCGCTAGGGGAGGTGATGGCCGTGATATGGTGTAAAGTGATGGGGACTGTTAGCCGAACTGAGTAAATAGCCGTAATTTTAAATTTTTGATCCCATACAAGCTATAGTAGATATATAGGACAAACTATTGTTATTTTTAACAAAAATGACATACTGGATAATTTACTGAGTGATGCAAAAACTCAAGAAGATTTCCTCGGGGTTAATGCTCACTTTGCTAGTGATGGATTTTGACGTTTGCGTTACCAATAAACAAGTCCCTTTGGTCAAGCTCCTATGTTTTATTAACCGGGGGCATAGCACTGATAGTATTCTCAATTCTCTATTTTTTGATTGAAATAAAATACTGGACACGATGGTCAAAACCGTTCGATCTTTTGGGCGCCATGCTATGCAGTCAGTTATACTTTGCTTTGCATGCTTGTTATTAAAAGCGTTGAATGGCTAAGCAAAAAGAGATTTTAAGCACCCAAGATGAACCTATAAAAATTCATTCGGATGTTTATTAGGTTTTTTCAATCTAACAGTTAAATTTTCTTTCTATTTTTCACAGAAAATGTTAGTTTAAAATATTTACTTTCCAGCTTACAATCATGCAAATTATCGTAGCGAAGTTTGGCGGCACAAGTGTTTCATCCAGAGAAACCTGGGAAAATATTTTTAAGATTACCCAAGAGCATATTAACAGTGGATTACTACCTGTTTTGGTGTGTTCTGCGAGAAGTCAAGCCTCGAATATGCTGGAAAAACTCATACAACTCGCCTTAAACAACAGCCACTCTCCTCTTTTAGATGAATTTATCAACATCCACTATGATTTAGCCAAAGACCTTGATATATCTCACGATATCATTGCACCTGATGTTGACCATCTCCAACAATTGCTGACTGGCATTTCTTTATTAAAACATACCCCGTCCAAAACCCATGCACAAGTCATGAGTTTAGGCGAAATGATATCCACCAAACTGGGACATGCTTTTTTAAGCAACAAAGGATTGAAATGTTTATGGCATGATGCTCGTGAGACAATTGGAACCATCAATCATAGCCAAGATGAATTTCAAAATTACTGCCAAGCACGATGCCAGGCAAAACCCAATAAAGCTTTACAAGAACAATTTAAAAATACGAACTCGGATGTCGTTATCACCCAAGGTTTTATCGGTGCCAATCATCTTCAAGAAACCGTTCTTCTTGGACGGGGTGGTTCTGACACATCTGCCGCTTTATTTGCTGCAATTTTAGAAGCAAAAAAATGTGAAATCTGGACCGATGTTCCAGGCATGTACACCGCAAACCCTCATCAGCTCCCCCAAGCTCGGCTTTTAAAACAACTGAACTATGATGAAGCACAGGAAATTGCCTCCCTTGGCGCGAAGGTGTTACACCCTTTAGCCATTGCTCCTGTAAAAGCAGCTGCAATACCAATGGCTATCAAATATACCTGGAATCCCGAGCACCCTGGCACATTAATTACTTTTGACAGCGACCGAGAAGCACCGCCTGTCAAATCGATACAAATTCGTTCAAGCATCACTTTGATTTCATTAGACAGCAGTAGCATGTGGCAAAACCCTGGTTTTCTAGCGATTGCTTTTACAATAATAGCGAAACACCAACTTTCGATTAGCCTAATTAGCACCTCTGAGTGCAATGTCACCGTCTCACTCGACGGTCAAAGCCATTCTCGAGAATTATTACAACAGTTGCTTGATGAACTCAACCAGATTTGTAAAGCCAAACTGATTGAACCTTGCAGTGCCATTAGTTTAATTGGTCATCAAATTCGCCAGATCCTTCCGGAACTGGGCACTACTTTTGAATTATTCATGGATCAACAAGTCTATTTAATTAGTCTGGCTTCTAATGATCTAAGTTTAAATATTGTGGTTGATGAATCCAAAGCAGACAAGATGACCCAACAACTTCATCAATTACTGATTGATAATAACCCGCAAAGCTATTACTACTCTAAAAGCTGGCAAGAGGAGTTTAACCCCCCTCCCGAAACACCAAAACCTTGGTGGTTGTTAGAAAAAGACCGATTAATTGAATTTGCAAAACAACATGCGCCTTGCTATGTCTACCAACCTTCGGTAATTGAGCAACGCATTGATGAATTAAAATCACTTACCAGTATTGATAAGGTATTCTACGCTATTAAGGCGAATTTCAATGCCGAACTCTTGAAAGTTATCTATCAATTGGGGCTTCATTTTGAGTGTGTTTCCATCGAAGAGCTGAAACATTTGTTTAGCCTATTTCCAGACATTGATCGCAAACGTATTTTATTTACACCCAATTTTGCCCACCAAGATGAATATGCATTTGCAATTAAAGAAGGTGTTTTTCTAACCATTGATAGTCTATATCCTTTAAGCCATTGGGGAGAGCTCCTGCATCAGCAACATATTTTACTGCGAATTGATCCAGGCGTTGGCACTGGCCATCGAAAATATGTCTCAACCAGTGGCGATGAATCTAAATTTGGTATCAACATTCACGATATAAGCAAGGCTAAAAAATATATTGCACAACATGATATCAATGTTATCGGTCTACATGCCCATTCAGGAAGTGGCATCCTCTCCCACCAATTATGGGCTGAAACTGCCGAATTACTGCTTTCGTTTAAAAAAGACTTTCCCAATGTCAGTATCATTAATGTAGGCGGTGGTTTTGGTGTGGTCGATAGGCCAGGGCAAAATCCACTTCAGCTCTCTGAGTTAGATGCGCAATTACATAAAATAAAAAATACCAATCCGCATATTGAGTTATGGATAGAACCTGGTCGATTTCTAGTTTCAGAGTGTGGTGTCATACTTGCCAAAGCCACACAAGAAAAAACCAAAAATAAAGTGCGCTTTATTGGACTAGATGTCGGGATGAATAGTTTCATTCGCCCTGCTTTTTATGGTTCATACCATCATATTGCCAACCTCACACGAATCGATGAATCTGCTAAAAGTTATGCCCATGTCGTCGGTCCGATTTGTGAGTCGTCAGATACTTTAGGCTATGATCGCATGCTCCCGGCCACCCAAGAAAATGATATCTTTTTAATCGCCAACACTGGTGCTTATGGCTACTGCATGAGCTCCCACTATAACTTAAGACCGCCTGCCCCTGAATTATTATTACAAGATGTATAGGATATGGATTTATTAGAACGTCAACGTGCCTTATCAACCACAGAATCTTTTATTGTTCAAGCCCCTGCTGGCTCGGGTAAAACGGAGCTTTTAACGCAGCGATTTTTAGCTCTTTTACCCACTGTTCAAAATCCACAAGAGATTCTGGCTCTCACATTTACCCGAAAAGCTGCTCAAGAAATGCGGCATCGTATTCTAACGGCTCTCCAAGAAGCAAAGCATGATCGACCCTTGAAAAACGCTCATCAACAAGCTACTCGTCAATTGGCAAATGAAGCACTTGCACAAGATGCCTTATTAAACTGGCAGTTATTAGACAGTCCGCATAGCTTAAGGGTCACCACTTTTGATGCCTTTTTTCTTGAGCTTTATACCTCTATCCCCAGAAACCAACAAAGTATTGTGCCAAACCTCAGTGACAATCCAAGTTATTGCTATAAACAAGCCATTCAAAAATGGTACAACTGGTGTCGAGAAACGACAAGCTTACAAAGTTCTCTTAAGCTTTTATTGCATTCGGTCAATAATCGCCCATCGGAATTGTTTAATCATTTAATATCGCTTTTAGAAAAGCGAGACCAATGGATGCATGCGCTGCAAAGTCAGCAACACGCAGATAAAGAGGTACATTTACAATTATTGCAAGAGATGACCGAAAACCACTGGGCTGCATGGGAGACGAGTCTTTCCTTTCATACCCAAAAAGATTTGTTCGATCTGCTGGAACAAGTGCTCCCTTATCTCCCCAAAGAACGCTACCCCGAACTCAGGCATTGGCAAATATTTAACGATATCTCTTCATTACAATTGCAAGAATTATCCGACTTACTATTGAAAAGTGATGGAGAGTTTCGTCAGGGATTGGATCATTACGCAGGCTTAAGTGCCAAAACCTGTCCTGACAAAAAAAAACTCAAAACACTTAAAGAAACCAGTAAAATAGTGGTTGAAAACTTAAAAGAATCACCTGAGTTCCATTTATTATTATCCCAATTACCACATTTTCCTCATCCCGAGGAGGTGGACCTGGACTGGCCGCTATTACAATCCTATTATCAGTTATTGCCCATTCTTGTAGCATGTTTGCATCTCGAGTTTGAGGAACAAGAAAAAACTGATTTTATTTTCATCGCTCAACAAGCACGTTTAGCCATTGAAGAAACCGATATGCACCTTTATTTGGATAATGAATTGAAACATATTTTAATTGATGAGTTCCAAGATACCTCCTGGCCACAATTACAATTTATTCATCAACTGACAGAAGATTGGGATCATGAACCACAAAAAACCTTATTTGTGGTAGGTGATCCGATGCAGTCTATTTATCGTTTTAGAAATGCAGATGTGGGTATTTTTTTACAAATCCAACAACAAGGTTTAAAACATTTAAAGCTGACCCCT